>NZ_JBQSVT010000037.1:0-38267 GCF_052376555.1 Specibacter sp. AOP5-B1-6 | reverse complement strand
CTGAGAGGATGACGATTTGGAGCACCATGGGTGTTCCCGCGGCGCCGAGGAGCGTGCCGACTGCCATGGCGACGAGCATCCCGACACCCACGACAACCATCATGCGGGCCAGCCGCCAGTAAGGCTGGTAACGGCCAAAAGCGCTGGTCAGCGCCCCGAGGGCGGCGATCCCGGCCAACTGTTGCTGGCCCAGCAGGCCGCCGGCCACCAGCACCAGCGACGCTGCGACCCCCACCTTGATGGCCGTGGTGAAAATGGCATCCGCCGGGCGCATGGCAAAGGCGCTCCGCCAGGTGGCGGGCGACAGTGAATGGGTCAGGGCGGCGCCGGTGTGGCGCAATCGGGTGGGAGTGCTCATGTTTCCAGTCTACTAAGTATTTTACTAGTAAAATAGATGTGGGGTATGTGAGTGTTGTCTCTAGCGCCTACCGCCCTCCCGCCGCTCGCACGCTCGCAGCCGGCACCTCGGTCGCTAGGCTTAGTCCATGAATGCAGAGGCAGTGGACTTCGTTGACAGGGCGCGTCAGGGGTGGGCGCGGTCGCGGCCGGATCTGGATGTCGCCAGCATTGAGGTCATGGGGCGCATCGGGCGGATTGGTGCCTTGGCGTCCCAGCGGGCGGGCCGGGAGCTGCTGCCGGCGGAGGTGACGAGGGCCGAATTTGACGTTCTGTGCACCCTGGCCCGCGGTGACGGGCCCATGCGCGCCAGTGAGGTCACCGCCGCCACGATGCTCAGCGGCGCCTCCACCACCAAGAACGCCGAACGCCTGGTCAGGCGCGGGTTAGTGGAACGCCTGCCTTGGGAGCGGGACGGCCGGGTGGTCCTGATGCAACTGACGGCAGCGGGCGAAGCGCTGGTTGACAGCGAGTTTCCACGCCTGCTGGAGAGCGATCGGGACATGCTCGCCGGGCTGAGCGCCAAGGAACGGGTGCAGCTGGCCGGCCTGCTGCGGAAAGTTGCCCTCACCGTGGAGGCGGGCCGCTAAGCCTGCTGCCGCCACCAATCCACGGTCTCCTTCGCTGCCGTATCCCAGGATGTGGGGGTGCGGCCCAGCAGTTTCTCGCTGGCTGTGGAGTCCATGACGAACTGATCCTCAAACTGGTACAGCATCTCCGCCATCTCACGCATGGAGCCGGAGAGCAGCCCCGCTGTCCTCAGTGCCCAGCCCGGCAGTGCGCTGACCTTGGGCGCCGGCACCCCCGCCGCGGCAGCAATGGCCCCGGCCAATGCCCGCTGTGGCAGGGCCTCGTTGGTGGGTGCGTGCAACACCGAATTCCACAGCGCCGGACGGCCGGCCGCCCGGATCATGGCAGCCGCCAGATCCGGGACGTAGGTGAATGAGTGGAGCTTTTCCGTGCTGCCAATGACCTGCACGCGCCTGCCCGCCAGGATCAGCGGCACCATGCGGTCTCCGGCGTGGGCATTGCGCACGTGCGGGCCAAAGAAGTCGGACGCCACCACGCTGATTGTCGGGGTAACCGAAGCGGCCCTGGCCGCCAGCAGAGTGGTGCGGATGCCGCGCTTCCCGCCGCTTGCCTGGCGCGGGCTGTCTTCCGTCATGACCTCCTCCGGGGTGCTGTAGGAGTAGAGGCTTTCCGGGAAAACCACGACGGCGCCCGCCCCGCCCGCCGCGGCCAGCACCGCTCGCTCCGCGCGGGGAAGTTCCGTTCGCCAGGCATCCGCGCTGTATTTTGAGCCGTGGATGCAGTGGAAAACGGCGTCCACGCCCGCCATCGTGGCCTGCAGCTGCGCCGGCTCGGCCACGTCAACGCGGCGCCGCTCAATGAGCGGGTGCTCCGGTCCGGAGCCTGAGCGGGTCAAAACGCGGACGCGGTGTCCGGCGTTTGCAAGCTGGGTGGCGACTGTCCAGCCGACGGGGCCCGCGCCCGTGACAATTTTGATGGCGTTCATGAGGTGCTCAATTCATGTAGGTGATGGAAATGCGGAAATGCGAGAGCGGTGCTCTCGATTCAATTCTCGACCGCTTTCGACAGGAAAGTCAAGAGCACTGCTCACTTAAGTTGACGGTGGTCTCGATTACGCCAAAACTGGAGCCATGACACAAACACCGCGGGAACGGGCACGGCAGCAAACCATGGCCGACATCGTCAGCATCGGGCGCCGCCACCTGGACGTGCACGGTGCGGCAGGACTGTCGCTGCGAGCTGTGGCACGAGACCTGGGCGTGGTTTCGTCGGCCGTCTACCGGTACGTCAAGAGCCGGGACGAACTGCTGACACTGCTTGTGGTGGACGGCTACAACGCCTTGGGCGATGCCGTGGACCAGGCGCTGGCCAAGGTTCCTGCCGATGACCATGGAGCCCAATTCCGTGCCCTGGGCCGGGCGGTCAGGGACTGGGCGCTGGCCGAGCCGGCACGTTACGGGCTGTTGTTTGGCTCGCCTGTCCCGGGCTACGAAGCCCCGGCCGAGCAGACAACCGGTCCCGGCACGCGGGTCGTCGTCCGGTTGGTGCGCATTCTGGAAAGCGCGCACCAGGGCGGGAAAGTGGAGGTGGGCTCTGCCGGGAATTCGGACGGGGACACACAGCGGCCGCCGGCGCCCGGGCTCGCTGCAGACTTCTCCGCGATCCGCGAGGCGATGGGCCTGACCGTTCCCGACCACGTTTTGGCTTCCGGCGTTCTGGCCTGGGCAGCCCTCTTTGGCACGGTCAGCTTTGAGGTTTTTGGCCAGTACGGCAAGGCAACGTTTGCTGACCCGGGAGCGCTTTTTGAGTCCCATCTCGAGGTCCTTCAGGGCATCGTGGGACTGTCGCAGCCGCAAGGCAATGGATGGTGGTCCGTGCCGTGATGGTGCAGAGTGGGCAGCATGAGTGAAAAAGCTGAACTCCCCGGGTACCTGCGCGTCAGACGTGCAGACCTGCTCGCGAAACTTGACGGCCTCAGCGATTACGACGTCCGCCGTCCCATGACTCCCACGGGCACGAACCTCCTTGGCCTGGTCAAGCACGTGGCGAGTGTCCAGTTGGGCTACTTTGGCGAGGTGTTCGGCCGCCCCGCCCGCAGGGAACTGCCCTGGCTCGCTCCCGGCGCACCGCTGGATGCCGACATGTGGGCCGGGCCTGGCGAGAGCCGGGCGGACATCCTTGAACTGCACGATTATTCCGCCCGGCACAGCGATGAAACCATTGAATTGCTGCCCCTCGATACCGTGGGCTCGGTGCCGTGGTGGGCACCGGAACGCCGGCAGGTGACACTCCACCAGATCCTGGTGCACATGTGTGTCGAAACGGCCCGGCACGCCGGCCACGCCGACATTATTCGCGAACTGATTGACGGCGCCGCGGGCAATGGACCGAACGACCCGAACGTCTCACAGCGCACGCCCGGGGAATGGGCCGTGCATGTGGCAGAACTGGAAGCGGTGGCCCGCCAGCAGTAGCTGCCTGCCGGCAGGGACGCGGGCCCGCCGGAGGCATGGCGCAGCCGCCTCCCGCGCTCAGGCCTTGGCGAGAGCCTCCTGCAGGGCACCAAGGACCAACACCACGGAGGCCGGGTTCGCGTTGGGGCCCATCATGCCGATCCGCCACACAGTGGACGCGAACGCCCCGGCACCCCCGCCGATCTCCAAGCTGAAGTTGTTGAGCAGGTAGCTGCGCACGGCGGCGGAGTCCACACCCTCGGGAACGCGCACGGTGGTGAGGCTTGGCAGCCGGGAGCCTTCAGCAGCGAACAGTTCCAGGCCCATGTCCTGCAGACCGTTTTGGAGCGCCAGGCCCGCTGCCGCGTGACGTGCCTGAACGGCGTCGAGCCCCTCCGTCAGGACCCTGTCCAGCCCGGCCGCCAGGCTGGCGATCATGGCCACCGGCGCGGTGTGGTGGTAGGTGCGGGTGCTTCCGCTGGCCGCCCCTGCGTACCCGCCCAGCAGCCCCAGGTCCAAGTACCACGACTGCGGGTCCTGGATGCGGCGCTCAAACGCGGCGTCGGAGATGGTGAAGGGGGACAGGCCGGGGGCCACGCCCAGGCACTTTTGCGTCCCGGCGTAGCCAACGTCGATGCCCCAGTCGTCCGCGAGCAATTCCAGCCCGCCGATGGAGGTCACGGCATCGGTCAGCAGCAAGGCGTCACCCTTGAGTCTGCCAAGCGTGGCAATGTCGGAGCGCACGCCCGTGGACGTTTCGGCATGCACCGCGGCAATGACCTTTGGCTGCGGATGAGCCGAAGCCACCCGCTCCGGATCAATGGGCTGGCCCCATTCATGGTCAACGCGGACCACCTCGGCGCCGGTGCGGCGGGCAACCTCGCACATGCGCTCACCGAACAAGCCATTGACGGCCACGACGGCGACATCGCCGGCTCCGACGGTGTTGACAAAAGCCGCCTCCATGCCCGCCGAACCCGTCCCGCTCAACGGCAGTGTCCTGGCGTTGGTGGTGCCCCATGCCTGCCGCAAGCCGTCGCAGGTGCTGTCCATCATCTCGATGAACAACGGGTCAAGGTGGCCCAGAATTGGATGCCCCAAAGCGGCGACGGCTTCCGGGTAGCAATTGCTGGGGCCGGGGCCAAAAAGATGGCGGTGGGTGAGTGTGGTGGTCACGGTTGCTCCTTGCTCCTGAGGATGGATTCCTCCCAGCATAAGCACGCCGAACATGAAGCCCGGGCGCGGCGCGCATGAAGAATTTGGCCGCCAAGCTTGATACGTTGAACGGGACAAACCCATTATTGGCGCGTACTCACTGCGAAGTTGTGCATCTCCGGATGCCATCGATGATCCGATGAAGTGTCACAGAACGCAAAGGAATACCTAGTGTCAGACCATGCTTTTCAATTACTCGCCATCGGCGTGTATCTGGCGGGAATGCTCGCCATTGGCTACTTCGCCTTCAAGAAAACAGACGACCTGGACGACTACATGTTGGCCGGGCGCGACCTCAAGCCAGGCGTTGCCGCACTCTCAGCGGGTGCTTCGGACATGTCGGGCTGGCTCATTATGGGCCTCCCCGGGGCCATCTACCTTTCGGGGCTGGTCGAGGCGTGGATTGCCATTGGGCTGACCATTGGGGCCTGGCTGAACTGGAAGTTCGTGGCGCCTAGGCTGCGTTCCTACACAATGATTTCGCAAAATGCCATCACCGTCCCCAGCTTTTTTGAAAAGCGGCTCAAGGACAATTCGCATCTGCTGCGCATCACCGCCTCCGTTGTTATCCTCGTGTTCTTTACGTTCTATGTGTCCTCGGGCATGGTGGCCGCCGGAAAATTCTTTGAGAGTTCCTTCGGCTGGTCTTACTTGGCGGGCATGGGCGTCGTCACTGTTGTCACCTTGGCCTACACGCTCTTTGGCGGATTCATTGGGGCAACACTGACCGACGTGGCCCAGGGGCTGCTGATGTTTGCGGCCCTCATCGTGGTCCCGATCATTGCCGTCGTGCAAACCGGCGGCGTCGGCGCAACCGTGACCCGCCTGCAAAACATTGATCCCGACACGTTGAACCTGTTCAAGGGCTTTGGCGAGGGAAACAGCCTGGTGTGGATGGTCGGCATCTTTTCCACCGCCGCATGGGGTTTGGGCTACTTTGGCCAGCCGCACATCATTGTCCGCTTCATGGCGTTGCGTTCCCCGCAAGATGCAAAGGCCGGCCGACGGATCGGCATTGGCTGGATGATCTTGACCGCTGCCGGGGCCGTTGCCACGGCGTTGATCGGCATTGGCTACTTTGCCGACAACCCCGACCTGACCTTGGCGGACCCGGAAACGGTGTTCCTGAAATTGAGCCAGGTGTTCTTCCACCCGTTCGTGGCCGGCCTGGTCCTGGCAGCCGTGCTGGCCGCCATTATGTCCACCATTTCCTCCCAGCTCATCGTGTGTTCCTCGGCGCTTGTCGAAGATCTCTACAACATGACAGGACGCGAGTCCACCGCCAAAAAGCAGGTCATTCTCGGCCGCATGGGCGTGTTGGTGGTCGCCGTCATTGCGGCCATCATCGCCTTGGACAAGAACGCCAGCATCCTGGAACTGGTGTCGTTTGCCTGGGCCGGGTTTGGTGCCGCGTTCGGCCCGATTGTCCTGTTGAGCCTGTATTGGCGCAAACTCACGGCCAAGGGCGCCTTCATCGGCATGATTGTGGCGACGGTGACGGTGTTTGTCTGGGGCAAGACGCCGGTGCTGCATGACGCGATGTATGAAATCGTGCCCGCATTCATCCTGAACATGATCATCGTTGTGGTCGTTTCCAAGCTCACCTACAAGGAAAATGCCGTGATCGAGTCGGAATTCACGGCCATGCTGGAAGATTCGGATCCCAAGAAGGTCCCCGCAGCGGCCATGAAATAGACCAAGTGCTGTGATCCAGGCGGCGGCGGAGGAAGCTCCGCCGCCGCCTGGCTGCTCCCGTCGCCTGGCTACCCCAGCGCAGGCAGCCGGGAGAGCAGCTCCTGTGCGGCCGCCGTCGGATCTTCAGCGTTGGTTACGGCCCTGACCACCACAATGCGCGACGCCCCGGCCGCCACGACCTGGTCCACGTTGGTAAGGTCAACTCCGCCGATGGCGAACCACGGCTTGGCGGTGCGCAGGGAGGCCGCATGCTCCACCAGGGAAAGTCCGACGGCGGCCCGGCCCGGCTTGGTGGGGGTGGCCCACAGCGGCCCCACACAAAAATAGTCGGCATCCGGGCTGGCCGCGGCGGCCGAGACCTGCACCGTGTCGTGGCTGGAGAGGCCCAGGGAAACAGCCGGGCCCACCAGCGCACGAGCCGCCGGCAGCGGGAGGTCCTTTTGCCCCACATGGAACACCGGGGCGCCGCTGAGGGCAGCGATGTCGGCCCTGTCATTCACGGCCCACAACTTCCCGAATTCCTCCGCCACGGAACGCAGCACGGCCAGCAGTTCCAGCTCCTGGGCAGCCTCAATGGACTTGTCGCGCAGTTGGATGATATCCACCCCGCCCGCGTAGGCGGCGCGCAGGAACTGCTCGAAATCACCTTGTTTTGTGCGCGCGTCGGTGCACAAATACAGTCGGGCGCGCTCCAGGGAAGGCGTGGAAATCGGGGTGGCGGCGTCATGGATGGTCGAAGTTGAGCTCATGTCTCATAGACTAGTGCAGTACCGCGGGAGCCAGTGAAGCTGGCTGAGAGGGCGCCGACTGCGCCGACCGACATGCGCCCCACGCGGGCGCGGAACCTGATCCGGATCATGCCGGCGTAGGGAAGGAGAACGTCGTGGCACCCTTTGCGCCCGAGACATTGACCACCGGGGTGGCCGTGATTGGCGGCGGAATCGTTGGCCTTGGCATTGCCTGGGAAGCCCAGCGCGCCGGGCACACCGTCACAATCATCGACCCGGCACCGGCCACCGGGGCGACTTTTGCCGCCGCCGGCATGCTGGCCCCCGTCAGCGAGCTGCACTACCAGGAAGAGCAACTCCTGGACCTCACGCTTGCCTCCGCCGCCCGCTGGCCCGGCTTTGCGGCATCCCTTGCCGGTCCCGGTGTTCCGGACACAGGATTCCGTACGACGCCGACCCTCGTCGTGGGTGCCGACGCTGCGGACCGGCGTGCCCTCGCTGAGCTGCGGGACGTCCAGCTGCGGCACGGGCTCGAGGTAGAGACGCTCACGATCAAGGCGGCCCGGGCGGAGGAGCCGCTGGTGGGCCCGCATATTTCCTGTGCCTTCCGGATCGCGGCGGACCATCAGGTTGACCCCCGCGGAACGGCTGCCGCCATCCGCGCCCGGCTTGCCGGCGTGGCCGCCGCACGCGGCGAGGCAGCTCCGTTCATTGGCCAGGGAGCTGCGGGACTGTTGTGGGACGGCGCTTCGCACCCCGGCGGCGGGGGAGCCGGCCGGCGGAGGCAGGTGACCGGCGTCGTGCTTGCCGACGGCACGGCAATCCAGGCCCGGGAGGTGGTGGTGGCCAACGGGCTGGACGCGCCGAAACTCCACAGCTTGCCGGACGGACTCGAACTGCCGCTGCGCCCGGTGCACGGCGACATTCTGCGCCTGCGCGTGCCCGAGCACCTGAGGCCGCTGACCACGGCCACGATCCGCGGTCTGGTGCGCGGGCTGCCGGTATACATCGTGCCGCGCGATGACGGCACCGTGGTCATCGGCGCGACGAGCCGTGAGGACCGCAACGCCGGGGTCAGTGCAGGCGGAGTGCACCAGCTCTTGCGCGACGCCCAGGTGCTGCTGCCCGCCGTCGCCGAGCTGGAACTGCTGGAATGCACTGCCCGCGCCCGCCCCGGAACCCCGGACAACGCGCCGCTGCTGGGCCGCGTGGCTGCCGGCTCGGGACGCGACATTCCCGGCCTCATCATCGCCACCGGCTTCTTCCGGCACGGCGTGCTGTTGACCCCGATCGCCGCGCACATTGTCCGCCAACTGCTGGGCGACATCACCGACCTGGCCTGGACTGGGTTCCGTCCCGACCGTTTTTCCCCCACACTCAGTCCGGCGCACACCGCCGGCCCAACCGCGTAGGAGCTTGTCCATGAACACGATCCAACTCAACGGAGCCACCGAATCCCTCGGGGCCGGAACCACCGTTGCCGACCTCGTCACCGCCACGACCGGCCGGGAGCTGTTGCCCAACGGGCAGGCGGCCGACGGCGGACGGCTGGGCGTCGCCGTTGCCCGCAACTCCGCCGTGGTGCCGCGCAGCCAATGGGCCGCGACCGCACTGGAACACCAGGATGAACTTGAAATTGTCACCGCGGTGCAGGGCGGCTGAGGTACTCTCCCGCGCTGTCTCTGTCCCGCCCGACCCCCGCTCCGCCCACCCCGCCCCGTGACCGAAAGTGAATGCCATGACCGAAACCTTGACCCGCAGCGACGCCCTGGTGATCGACGGGGTGGCGCTGCACTCCCGGCTCATCATGGGAACCGGCGGCGCGCCCAGCCTGTCCGGCCTGGGCGCCGCGCTGATTGCCTCCGGCACCGAGCTGACCACCGTGGCCATGCGCCGCTATTCGGTGGATGAGGCGGCCGGCGGCGGAACGAACCTGTTCAAGCTGCTGCTGGAAAACAACATCCGCATCCTGCCCAACACGGCCGGCTGCTTCACCGCCCGCGAGGCCGTCATGACGGCGGAGCTGGCCCGTGAGGCGCTCGAAACGGACTGGGTGAAGCTGGAAGTCATCGCCGACGAACACACGCTGCTGCCTGACGGACTCGAGCTGGCGGAGGCCACGGAGCAGCTCGTCAACAGCGGTTTCAAGGTGTTCGCGTACACCAATGACGATCCGGTTCTGGCGTTGCGGCTGGAGGAACTGGGTGCGGCCGCCGTCATGCCATTGGGCGCCCCGATAGGAACCGGGCTGGGCATCCTCAATCCGCACAACATTGAGCTGATTGTTTCCCGCGCCTCAGTTCCCGTGGTGCTCGACGCCGGCATCGGCACGGCCTCCGACGCCGCCCTGGCCATGGAACTCGGCTGCGACGCCGTGCTCCTGGCCACCGCCGTCACCCGCGCACAGAATCCGCTGGTCATGGCGGAGGCCTTCAAACACGCCGTGATCGGTGGCAGACTGGCAGCACAGGGCGGACGCATCCCCAAGCGGGCCCACGCGCTGGCTTCCTCGGCGATGAACGGCCGCCCCGACCTGTAAGGACTGTCCCGTTGTGTATGAGCTGGAGCGGGCAGCCTCATGCAAGGCAACTGCAAAGGAGCGTGCCATGGGTGCGCAGGATGTTTTGAGCCGGCCGGAAATCGATGCGGAACTGGCGTCGCTGCCGGACTGGAGATTCCGCTTGGGAGGGCTGGCCGCTGCACTGAAATGTCCGACGTCGGCCCTCGCCTTGGACTTGTTCGCCGCCATCGGGGCGCTCGCCCAGGAAGCCAACCACCACCCCGATGTGGACTGGCGCTACGACACCTTGTTTGTGGGGCTGACCTCGCACGACGCCGGTTCCAAGGTGACGGCGCGGGATGCCGCCCTGGCACGGGCCATTTCTGCGGCCGCCGCGGATGCCGGTGCCACGGCGCGGCCGGACCTGCTGCGGGCCGTGGAGATTGCCATGGACTCGGACGATTTCACGGCGGTTGCTCCCGCATGGGCTGCCGCACTGGGATTCAAGGCAGGGGAGCCGGACGAGTTGCGGGACCCTGCCGGGCGGCTGCCGACGATGTGGTTTCAGCAGACCCGGACGCCAAACGCCAACCGCTTCCACTTCGACATCCATGTGCCCGCCAGCGAGGCGCAGCGCGTGCTGGCGGAGGTGGAGGCCGCTGGTGCCACGCTGGACCGTTCCAACGCGCCGGCGTTCGTCGTCGCAACCGACGCCCAGGGGAACCGGTTGTGCATCTGCACCGAGGAGGGCCGCGACGCCTGAAACCTGGCATGTGGCACGGACAAGCGACAGCCCCCAAACACGTCGGCCGCCATGCCCGGGTGGGGATGGCGGCCGAAGCAACGGTGACGCAAGGCTGCAAGCCTGACGGGCGGACGCGGTGGTGACGTCCCGCCGTCGTGCGTTTAGTGCATTTGCAAAATCGCGTTGGTCTTTTCCACCTGGCGGTGGTGCCGCGTGCGGCCCACAAAACCGGCCGTGGCCCAGGCCACGACGCCGCCAACCACCATGGACAGGATCCACGGGATCCAGGCGGTGGCGGGGTTGCCGTCCAGGCCGACGGCCATCGTGATGATCCAAACGAGCAGTGCGGCGGCCACGGCTGCTCCTGCGGGCAGAACGGCCCCGAAGGTGTGGCGGTACTTGTCGACGGCCCAGGCAATGGCGCCGAACGCGCCCGCAGTCAGGGCAATAATGACCAATGCAACCATGGTTTTGTTCCGTCTCTATTCGTTTGGCTCAGTGACTGGCTCAGTCGCGTGCAGGGCTTTAAAGGGCGCCGAATCCTACGCTGCGGGCCTTTTCGCCGCCCAGTTCAACGTATCCCAGGGCGTTGCCGGGCACGATGACAAGGCGGCCCTTTTCATCTTTGACACGCAGCTCGGTGCCATTGGCCAGGGCTTCGGAGACCAGGGCGGCGACGTCGTCGGCCGTTTGGTCTGATTCCAGGACGATTTCACGGCTGACGTTTTGGATGCCGATCTTGATTTCCACAGGTGTCTCCTCGGTGCAAACTACTAATAGAAGTATGTACAAACCACTCTAGGGGCAGGTGGTCAGGTTTCCTTGGGGAAGCGGCTGATTCCGCGCCAAGCTAAACGGTAAATCATGTCGCTGGCCACCTCGATGTCCAGATCGCCGTTGGCTTCCAGCCAGTAGCGGGCGCTGACCTGGGCCATGCCGGCCAGGGCCCGGCCCAAAAGTGTCGCCTCAACGGGGGCAAGCTTGGTGTCCTCGGCGATGACCTTGCCAATGGCGTCGGCGTAGCCGGCGTTGAACTTTTCCAGCCGGGCGGCAACTTCGACGTCGTTGACAAGGTCCGATTCAAAGACCAGCCGGTGCGCCTGGTCGTCGTTGGCCATGAAGTGGAAATAAGCCTTCATGGTGGCCTGGACCCGGAGTTTGTTGTCGGTGGTGGAGTTCAACGCCGACACCAGCATTTTCGTCAACGCATCCAAATGGCTGTCCAGCAGGGCCAAATACAGTTCGCGCTTGCTCGGGAAGTGCTGGTAAAGCACGGGCTTGCTGACCTTGGCGGTCTCGGCAATTTCATCCATGGCGGCACCGTGGTAGCCGTGGTTGACGAACACCTCAAGGGCCGAGGCCAGCAATTGGGCGCGGCGCTCGTCGCGGGGGAGGCGGGCTGGTTGTGTACGTGGTGCGGGGCGTCCCTTGGCTGAGGAATCCAAACTCATTGCGGCAGCCTTTCTCTCCGTTGACGCATGTGACCCATGCAAAATGCAGAATCGGTTTGTGTCATTGTACCCGTCGGTAATGCGCCAAGCAGCGCAGACCGGACTAGATTAAAAGGTATGGTTTCCTTGATTCAGCCCCCGACCGCAGCCATGGCACACCCGCCGGCAGCCCTGCCCGCCCTGGTGGAGCCCGGTCCGCCGCTGGACCCGGAAGAGCTGGAACGCTATTCCCGCCATGCGTTGATCCCCGAGATCGGCTTGGACGGGCAGCGGCGGCTGCGCAACGCCAAGGTTTTGGTCATCGGCGCCGGCGGCCTGGGTTCCCCGGCCCTGCTGTATTTGGCCGCAGCCGGTGTCGGCACCCTGGGCATCATCGACGACGACTCGGTTGAGTTGAGCAACCTCCAACGCCAGGTCATCCACGGCGTCAGCGATATTGGCCGCACGAAGCTGGAGTCCGCCCGCGAGTCCGTGCTGGAGCTCAACCCCGGCATCAAGGTTCTCCTGCACCCCGTCCGGCTGGACTCGGCCAACGCCCTGGACATCTTTGCCGGTTACGACATCATCCTCGACGGCGCCGACAACTTCGCCACCCGCTACCTTGTCAACGACGCCGCGGCACTCCTGGGCAAGCCCTACGTGTGGGGTTCCATCCTCCGCTTCGACGGCCAGGTCAGCGTTTTTTGGGACAAGTTCGGCCCCAACTACCGCGACCTCTACCCCGAACCGCCAGCCCCCGGCACCGTCCCCTCCTGCGCCGAAGGCGGCGTCTTTGGCATGCTGTGCGCCTCGATTGGCGCCATGATGGTCACCGAAGCCGTCAAGCTGATCACCGGGATCGGCCAGACGCTGCTGGGCCGGCTCCTGATCTTCGACGCCCTCACCTCCCGCTGGCGTGAAATCCGCATCGCCAAGGACCCCGGGGCGGAACCCATCACCGAACTCGTCGACTATGAGCTCTTCTGCGGCCTTGGACCCGCCGCTGCCGTGAAGAACGACGGCGAGCTCATCTCCGCCGGGCAGCTCGCCTCCCGCCTGGATCGCCGTGGGCAGGGCGGGGACAACTTTGTGCTGGTGGACGTGCGCGAACCCGTGGAATTTGAGATCGGCCGAATCCCCGGCTCGGTGCTGGTGCCGCTGGCCGGCATCAGGGACGGTTCGGCACTGGAGCAGATCCCGCACGGGGTCCCGCTCATACTGCACTGCAAGGCCGGCAGCCGCTCGGCCCAGGCGCTGGCGAGCCTGAAGGCGGCAGGGTATGACGACGTCGTGCATCTTGACGGCGGCATTGATGCTTGGGCGAAGGCCGGGTACTGACAACGCGGCAGCACCTGTGCCGAACCGGCGACAAACTCCGCGGACAGGAGTACATTGCGCACAAGGGGTTCCTCACCACAGGAGGGCCGGCACTCAAAGAAGAGGCGCGCCATGAACCATTTGGACTATCAGCCAACACCGCAAAAACCCATTGCTTCGGGATTTGGGCATGACAGCACGGCCGGCACGGTGGTGGAGGGCATGGATCTTTCCGGCTGCGAGGCGATCGTCACGGGCGGCTATTCCGGGCTTGGGCTGGAGACCGTCCGCGCACTGGCGGGCGCAGGGGTGCGCGTGAGTGTGCCGGCACGCCGCGCCGACCATCCCCGCGGTGTACTGGCTGCGGCCGATCTTGGCGGTGTGGACGTTTTTGAGCTGGACCTGGGCGAGCAGGCAAGCGTGCAGCGGTTCGCCGCGGAATACCTTGCCTCGGGGCGCCGGCTGGACATCCTGATCAACAACGCTGCCATCATGGCCTGTCCGGAAACCCGGCTGGGCCCCGGCTGGGAGGCACAGTTCGCCACGAACCACCTGGGCCATTTCACCCTGACGAACCAGCTGTGGCCGGTGCTGGCCGACGGCGGGGCGCGTGTGGTGGCGCTGTCGTCCACCGGGCACAAGCGCTCCGGCATCCATTTTGACGATCCCCAATTCACCACCGGCTATGACAAATGGCAGGCCTACGGGCAGGCCAAAACCGCCAACAGCCTCTTTGCCGTGGAACTGGACAAACGCGGAGCCGACCACGGCGTGCGCGCCTTCGCCGTCAATCCGGGCGGCATCATGACCGGGCTGCAGCGTCACCTCACGCAGGAAGAAATGACGGCGGCAGGGTGGATGGACAAGAAAGGCCGGGTGCGCGAGGGGTTCAAGAGCCCGGAGCAGGGCGCAGCAACGTCTGTGTGGGCCGCCACCTCGCCGCTTTTGGACGGCAGGGGCGGCGTGTACTGCGAGGACTGTGACATTGCCCAGCCTACGGATCCGAAATCGGAACTGGCCCGCATTGCCGGGGTCGATGCCCACGCCATCGATCCTGAAGGTGCCACCCGGCTGTGGGAGCTGTCGGCGGAACTGACGGGCGTCAACGCGTTTCATTGAAGCTGGTCGTTGGGCCTGGTTTCGGCAGGGAACGAAGCGCCGGCTGTCGGTGCGCGGCGGTCAGGCGGCGTTCAGCCTGCGGTTTCGCCCTCGACCCGGCCGGCCAGGGTCGAACCAATGACTTCGGGGGAGACCTTCAACCCGTACAGCACGTCCAGGGCGGCCAGATAGCTGTCGGCGTCGCCGGTCGCTGCGATCTCCTTGGCGCGGACGGTTGGCACATGCAGGAGCTGCTTGACCATGCGGCGCATGGCAAATTCAACCTCCGCCGTGGCAGCGGAGCAGCCGTGCTGCTTGCGGACCTTGGCGAGCTCGTCGTCAAGGACGCCCATGGTGTGCCGGCGCAGTGCAACGATGGCGTGGTCCAGCGAGCGGGAGTTTTGGTGCTGCTCAAAGGTGCGGGTCGCGTCGGCAACCATGGCCGAGGCATCCGCAAGTGTTGTTGCCTGCTCGGCGGGGGCCGCCTGGCGCACCGTTTCCAGTGTCAGCAGGTCCACACCCGGAAGCTCCGCAATGTCGGGGGCGAAGTCATGGGTCAGGGCCAGGTCGATGGCCGTGAGCTGCCGCAGACTTTGGTGGCGCATCTGTGCCAAATCGTCCCGGGACAGCTGGTGGTCCGAGCCGCTGCAGCCCACAAGCAGTGACGCCCGGGCCACGGCAAGGGGCAGGGAGTTGTCGGTGAGTGCCGTGCCGCCGCGGGAGGCGACAAATGTTTCAGCCCGGCCGGAGGCGGAATAAACCGAAATGTCCGTGCAGCCGCGCTGGCGCAACTGGGCCATCGCGGCACCGGCATAGGCGCCGGTGCCAAACAACACCGCCGACGTCCCGGCCAGTGGCCCGGCTGTGGAAGAGCCGCCGGAAAAAATGCCCTCGGCGCCTGATTCTGCCGCTGCTGCAGCCAGAACCGGAGCTGCCGACAGGTCCTGCAGTTCGGCTGCCAGATCCAGTGCCACGGAGACAATCGACATGCCCCTGCGTCCAAGCGCGGTTTGGGCGCCCACGTCCTTGGCGGTCTTGGCGGCGGCCTGAAAAAGCCGGACCAGCGGTGCTGTCGTGACGCCCTGGTCCTGGGCGGTGCTCAAGGCACGACGCACCTGGCCGGCTATTTCGCGTTCGCCCACAACGGCTGATTCCAGGCCCGTGCTGACAGCGAAAAGATGCCGGGGAACGGCGTCGGACTGCAGGGTGGACAGCGCCTGCGACACTTGCGCTTCAGCCAGGCCGGAGTGCCTGCTGACGGATTCAATGACCGAACTGCGCGCAGACTCAACCTCGTCGGCGCTGCGCGCATGGACATACAGCTCATAGCGGTTGCAGGTTGCCAGGGTCACCAGCCCGGCGACAGGGTTGTCCTCTTGCACCACCTCAGCACTAACGGCCGCGGCCCCGGCGCTAAGGCGGGCAACGGTTTCCAGGTCAATGGCGGTGTGCGAGGCAACGAGAGAAAAGAGAACCACAATTTCAACATGGTAGACCCCCAAGCTGGTGGTTTGCGGACAGGCAACCCTAATCCGTCACCAAGAAACTGTGATCCTGCTTACCATGACGGCAAGGCGGTGCCCCACTACGGTGACAGTTTGTGCACAAGTTGGCCCCAGATTCGCTCTGTAGGGTGGTGCCATGACACTGAGCCCCAGCCACCCCCTGATGGATGGCCGCACCGCCAATTCCCCCCTGATCACGGCTTACCGGGGCGGCACACCCAGCCGCCGCCCCATCTGGTTCATGCGCCAGGCCGGCCGTTCACTGCCTGAATACCGTGAACTGCGGGTGGGCACCACCATGTTGGAGTCCTGCCTGAAGCCGGCCATGGCCGCTGAAATCACGCTCCAGCCGGTCCGCCGCCACGGCGTGGACGCCGCCATTTTCTTTTCCGACATTGTGATTCCGCTCAAGCTTGCCGGCGTGGGCGTGGACATTGTTCCCGGAGTGGGCCCCGTCCTGGACAAGCCCATCCGCACGGCCGCCGACATCGCCGCCCTGCCCGAACTGACGGACGAATCCCTGGACCCGATCCGCGAGGCAGTGGCCCTGACCGTTGCCGAACTGGGCAGCACCCCGCTCATCGGCTTCGCCGGCGCGCCCTTCACGGTGGCCGCCTACATGGTGGAAGGCAAGCCCTCCCGCGACCACCTCGGCCCGCGCACCATGATGCACGCCCGGCCCGAACTCTGGGCGGAATTGATGAACTGGGCCGCCGATGCCTCCGGGAAATTCCTGCGCGCCCAGATTGAAGCCGGCGCCAGTGCCGGCCAGCTTTTCGACTCCTGGGCCGGGTCGCTGGGACTTGCCGACTACACCCGGCACGTGGCCCCGGCGTCGTCCCGGGCCCTGGACCATGTCCGCGGCCTCGGTGTTCCCCTGGTCCACTTCGGCACCGGTACCGGTGAACTTCTGGGTGCCATGCACGACGTCGGCGTGGATGTCATGGGCGTCGACTACCGCCTGCCGCTGGACGAGGCCAACCGCCGGCTGGGCGGCAAGGTGCCGTTGCAGGGCAACATTGACCCGGCCCTGCTCAGCGCACCGTGGGAGGTGCTTGAGGCGCATGTCCGCGAGGTCGTGGCGTCCGGCTCCACAGCGCCGGCACATGTGGTGAACTTGGGCCATGGCGTGCCGCCCGACACCGACCCGGCCGTCCTGACCCGCCTGGTGGAGCTCGTTCACTCCATCTAGCGCCAACCCGCACCACCCGCACCAGCCGTAAGGGGAGACCATGGAAAACCGCAAACTTGCCGCCAAGGCCCACAAGCCGCAGAGCCACCCTTCGCCCCGCCAGGCCATCGTGGTTGGCGGCGGCATCTCCGGGCTGCTGGCCGCCCGGGACCTGCAGGCGGACGGCTTCCAGGTGAGCATTTACGACGCCGCAGCCTCCTGGGGCGGGTGCGTGGCCCACCACGAGGTGGCCGGCGTCGTGCTGGATGCGGGGGCGGAATCGTTCGCGACCCGCAACACGGCCGTGGCCGACCTTGCCGCCGAACTCGGGCTCGCGGACAAGATCACCACGCCCAATCCGGCCGGTGCGTGGGTGTGGCTGCCGGACGGCCCCGTGCCCCTGCCGCGCACGGGCGTTTTGGGCATCCCCTCGGACCTCACGGCCCCCGAAGTCCGTGCAGCCCTGGGCGCCTCGGGCGTGCTCCGGGCCGCCCTGGACGCCAAAATGCCGGCGACCATTGGCACCACCGAGGCCGTCTCCAGCGTCGCCGAGCTGGTCCGGGCCCGCATGGGCAAGCGCGTGCTTGAACGCCTCGTCGCCCCCGTTGTGGCCGGCGTGCATTCGGCCGATCCCGAGCTGCTCGACGTCGACATGGTGGCACCGGGGCTGCGCGCGGGCATCCGCGAGCACGGTTCCCTGGCGGCTGCCGTGGCGTCGCAGCGGGCCGGCGGCAGCAAGCCCGGGTCCGCTGTTGGCGGGCTGGCCGGCGGCATGCACATGCTCGTGACGGCGCTGGTGGAGCAGCTCCGCGGAAACGGCGCAGCCCTGCATGCCGGGCACCGGATCAAGGCCGTCTACCGCGGCGACACCCCGGAGGCCGGGGCGGGGACGGAGACGGAGGGTGCTGCACCCGCCCAAGCCGCACCGGCCCAGACGTACGACGGCGGAGCCCCCTCGCGCTGGATTGTTGACTGGGAGCGTGGCACCGAACGAGGTTTTGAGGCTGCGGACCTGCTGGTGGTTGCCACTGACGGCCCCACCGCCGTGAAACTTCTCGGCGTAGAACTGCCGCAATTGCTGCCCTTTGCCCCGGTTCAAGGGCCCGACATCCGCCTTGTCACGCTTGTCGTGGACGTGCCCGAACTTGATTCGATGCCCCGCGGCACGGGTGTGCTCGTGGCCCCCGGCGTGGCCGGGATCAAGGCCAAGGCGCTCACTCATGCGACCGCCAAATGGGGATGGCTGGCCGACTCCACCGGACCGGGCACCCACGTCCTGCGGCTTTCCTACGGCCGGGCCGGGGTCAAGGCGGCTGACGCCGTGCGCCTGACTCCCGGCACCGCCAAGGAAGAAGATTTGATTCCGACGGCGCTGGCTGACGCCTCCACCCTGCTCGGCGTCGGGCTGACGGATTCCGACGTCCTGGGTGCCGACATTGTCCGGTGGAGGGGCGCCCTGCCGTTTGCCGCCGTCGGACATCAGGCGAAGATGGCCCAGGTCCATGCGCTGGCCAATGAAGTGCCCGGCCTGGTGCTGACCGGCGGATGGATGAGCGGCAACGGCCTGGCGGCCGTGGTCAGCGGCACCCGCCGGCAAATCCGTGCCGTCATTGACAGCTCGGGCAGGGTGTAATCTTCCTCACTTTCTACGCAATGTAGAGAACTTGATTTTTGCTTTGACCCCCATTGGGTGCATGCTTGAAACCATGAGCCACACAAATGCACAATCTGTCACTAAAACTCCTGCCGAGACCCCGTTCACACTGTGGACCGTGTTCAAGCGGACCGGATCCTTCGCCGGCGGGGCAGGGGAGGTGGCCGAATTTGAGGCGCTGACCGCGTCCCTGGCGGCAGAGAGCATCACCGTGCGCGGAAGCTACGACGTTTCCGCCATGCGCAACGATGCGGACATCATGGTCTGGCTTGTCGGCGCGGACGCCGAGGGACTGCAGCGGGCCGTCCGCAGCATCCGCCGGCTGGGCTTGTTTGCGGCCACCGAAATTTCCTGGTCCGCCATGGGCGTGCACCGCGAGGCCGAATTCGCCAAGTCCCACGCACCGTCCTACATGGGCCCCAAGTCGCCCAAGGGCTGGGTCTGCGTCTACCCGTTCGTGCGCTCCTACGACTGGTACATCCTGCCCGCCGAGGACCGCGGCCGCATGCTGCGCGACCACGGCATCCTGGGCCGGGAATTCCCCGACGTCCTGGCCAACACCGTCTCGGCCTTTGCGCTGGGCGACTGGGAATGGCTGCTCGGGCTGGAATCCGACGAGCTCACCGACCTTGTGGACATGATGCGCCATCTGCGCGGCACCGACGCCCGCCTGCACGTGCGCGAGGAAATTCCCTTCTACACGGGCCGCCGCATTGACGCCGCCGAGGTCGCCGAGGTCCTGCGATGAGCACCGGGCCCAACACCGCTCTCCTGCAGGCCGCCCCCGCCGACTACGACGCCATCCTGCTGGCCTCCTTTGGCGGCCCCGAAGGCCAGGACGACGTCATTCCCTTCCTGCGCAACGTCACCCGCGGCCGCGGCATCCCCGACGAGCGCCTCGAAGAGGTCAGCCACCACTACCGCGCCAACGGCGGCATCAGCCCCATCAACGCCCAAAACCGTGCGTTGAAGGCGGCCCTGGAGGCCGAACTGGCCAGCCGGAACATCGCCCTGCCCGTGCTCTGGGGCAACCGGAACTGGGACCCGTACATTCCAGAGGTTTTGCAGGAAGCGTACGACGGCGGCCACCGCCGGCTCCTGATGGTCACCACGAGCGCCTACTCCTCATACTCGAGCTGCCGCCAGTACCGTGAGGACATCGGGATCGCCCTCACCGCACTGGAACTTGACGGGAAGCTGGCCGTGGACAAGGTGCGCCAGTACTTTGACCACCCGGGTTTTGTGGAGCCCTTCATTGAAGGGACAGCCGCGTCCCTGGCCAAGGTGCGTGCCCAGCTGGCCGCTGCCGGAACTCCGGCAGCACCCGTCCACGTCATGTTCGCCACCCACTCCATCCCCACCCGGGATGCAGAAGCCTCGGGCAGCTCCGAGCTGGAACTGCGCGAATTTACGGAAAATTCGGCCTACGTGGCGCAGCACCTTGCGGCAGCGGAGGCCATCATGGCCGCCGTCGACCCCGGACAGGAATGGTCGCTGGTGTACCAGTCCCGTTCAGGCGCGCCCCACGTGCCGTGGCTGGAGCCCGACATCAATGACGCACTGGCGGAGCAGGCCGCGGCCGGAACCAAGGGTGTTGTGGTGGTGCCGCTGGGCTTTGTCAGCGACCACATGGAAGTGCGCTGGGACCTTGACACCGAAGCGGCCGAAACGTGCGCCGAACTGGGACTGGCCTTTGACCGTTCGCCCACGCCGGGAACGCACCAAAAGTTTGTCAGCGGACTCGTCGACCTGATCTGTGAACGCACCATCGAGAACCACCTTGAAGAACGCCCGGCCATGACGAAGCTGGGTCCCTGGTTCGATGTTTGCAACCCGGGCTGCTGCGCCAATTTCCGTGGCGAAAAGCCCGTCGTCGCCGAGGTCGGCAGCACCGTCGGGCTCCTGGCTGAACTTGCACAAGGTGGCTCTTAACCTCCATGGCTGAAACAATGGCAAGTGTGAAAATTGGAACCCGCGGAAGCAAACTGGCGCTGAGCCAGACCCAACAAATTACCGACCGGCTGAGCGCCGTCGGCGGCTTTGACAGCGAAATCATCGCCATCAAGACCGACGGCGACATCCTCACCGGGCCGCTGTCGCTAATGGGCGGCACCGGCGTGTTTGCCGCGGAACTGCGCGCCGCCGTCCTGGACGGCCGCGTTGACGTTGCCGTGCACTCGCTCAAGGACCTGCCCACGGCGGCTGTTCCCGGCCTGACGCTTGCGGCGGTGCCGCTGCGGGCCGATTCCCGGGATGCGCTGTGTTCCCGCGACGGCCTGAAACTGGCGGAGCTGCCGCAGGGCGCAACTGTCGGGACCGGCTCGCCGCGCCGGGCCGCCCAGCTTTTGGCTGCCCGCAACGACCTCACCATCGTCGACATCCGCGGCAACGTTGACACCCGGCTGGCACGGGTGCCCGGCCTGCCCGGAAACCCCGACGTCGAAACCGTCCCGGGCAAGGTGGCCGACCTTGACGCCGTCGTCCTTGCCGCTGCCGGCCTTGGCCGGATTGGCCGACTGGACACTGTCACCGAATTCCTCGACACCGATGTGATGCTGCCGGCACCCGGCCAGGGGGCCCTGGCCCTTGAATGCCGTTCGGCCGACACCGGCATGACGGGCGTTTTGGGCCAGTCGCTGGCCGCCGTTGACGACCGTGACACCCGCCTGGCCGTCACGGCCGAGCGTGCCCTGCTGGCGCGCCTGGAAGCCGGCTGCAGCGCACCTGTGGGGGCGCTCGCGCACCGCAAGGGGTCCATGCTGTATCTGGAAACCGTTGTGGTTTCGCTCGACGGGACCCGCTCGCTGCGGCTGAAGAAGGCCACCGACGGGCTCACCTCCGTCGGCGCCACCCTTTTGGGCATCGAACTTGCCGAAGAGCTGCTCGCCGGCGGTGCCGCGGACCTGGCTGACCTGGCCGGCCCCGCGCAGTGACCGAAAGCGATGGGCCGCTTGCCGGGCTGCGCGTTGCCGTTACCCGCAGCGCCGACCGCGCCGGGGCATTGGCTGACGCCTTGGCGGCGGCCGGTGCCGAGCCGGTCCTGGTGCCCGTCATCGACTTCGAGATGACAGACAATGACGCCTTGGGTGCGGCCCTTGGGCGGCTGGCCGCGGGGGAATACCCGTGGCTGGTGATCAGCTCCATTACCACTGTGCGGGCACTGAAACAGTGGTGCGAGGCGGCTGGGAGTTCGCTGGCCGAACTCATTCCTTCCGCAACGTCCGTGGCCACCATTGGGCCCACCTCGGTTGCCGTCCTGGCCGCCGAGGGCATCCACGCGCTCCTGGCCCCGGTTGACCTGCAGTCGGCCGCGGGCCTGATGGAGCTGTGGCCCGTTTTCAATCCGGTCGACGGCGGATCCCCCCGGGTCCTGCTGCCGCAGTCAAACATTGCCGAGCCCACCCTCGCCGAAGGTTTGGCGGCCAAGGGCTGGAACCCGGAAATTGTCACCGCCTACCGGACGGTAGACTACCCGGCCCGTCCGGAGCTCCGCCTAACGGCCAAGCTGGCGTCCCGCTCCCTGGAGCGGGGCACAGCGTTGGGGGTGGGGTCCTCGGAGCGGGGATGGATTTCAAAGGTCGCCCAGCGACCGCCGAAATCTTACTGCCCGCGAGAGGATCCCGCCCCCAACAACCGTCCGGTTATCACCCCGGCCGAAGCGGCAGGCGAGATTCGTGCGGGGGTGATGGGCGCCGTCGTGCTTGCCTCGGGAAGCGCGGCGCGCCGGGTTGCCGCAACCATGGCGCCGCTGCCGGCAAGCTGCCTGGTCGTTGCGATTGGCCAGCCGACACGGGATGAGGCGCAACGGCTGGGAATGCACGTGGCCGCCACGGCCGGGCACCCCACGCCCGAGGGCATCGTGGCCGCCCTGGTCCGCGCCCGCACAAATTTTCACAACCAGTAATTTACGGAGTCCCATGAGTTTTCCCCAGCACCGTCCCCGCCGCCTGCGCTCAACCACGGCCATGCGCCGACTTGTCAGCGAATACTCGGTGGCGCCGTCGGACTTGATTTTGCCGGTGTTCATCCGTGAGGACCTCAGCGAGCCCAAGCCGATCACGTCCATGCCCGGGGTGGTGCAGCACACGACGGCGTCGCTGGTCGCGGCCGCGCGTGAGGCGGTGGCGCTGGGGTTGGGCGGCATCATGCTGTTCGGGATTCCGGCCGTGCGCGACGCGACGGGATCGGCCGGCTTGGATCCCTTTGGGGTGTTGAACAAGGCCATCCGGGATGTACGGGCGGCCGTGGGCGACGAGCTTGTCATCATGAGTGACCTCTGCCTGGACGAGTTCACCGACCACGGCCACTGTGGGGTGCTCGATGCCGCCGGCGGTGTCGACAACGACGCCACCCTGGAAATTTACGCCAAGATGGCCGTTGTGCAGGCTGCCGCGGGAGCGCACGTGGTTGCTCCGTCGGGCATGATGGACGGCCAGGTTGCCGTGATTCGCGAAGCCCTGGACGCCGCCGGATACGAGACCGTGTCCGTGCTGGCCTACGCGGCCAAGTACGCCTCAGCGTTTTATGGCCCGTTCCGCGAGGCGGTGGATTCCCAGCTCGACGGCGACCGCCGCACCTACCAAATGGACCCGGGCAACCGCCGCGAGGCACTCGTCGAGGTGGACCTTGACCTGGCCGAGGGTGCCGACATCATCATGGTCAAGCCCGCCATGAGCTACCTGGACATCCTGGCCGACGTGGCAGCCATGAGCCCCGTCCCCGTTGCCGCCTACCAAATCTCCGGAGAGTACGCCATGATCGAGGCCGCCGCCGCCAACGGCTGGATCTACCGCCGCGGCGCCATCGAGGAGTCGGTGCTGAGCATCAAGCGTGCCGGCGCCAACATGATCTTGACGTACTGGGCGGCTGAGCTGGCCGGCTGGCTCCGCGACAACTGACACCTCTCTTTCAAACCTCAACTTCAGCCTTCACCCAAGGATTCTTCATGACAAGCTCGCAGGAACTTTTTGACCGCGCCAAGACCCTCATGCCCGGCGGGGTGAATTCGCCCGTGCGCGCCTTTGGCTCGGTGGGCGGCACACCGCGCTTCATGGTGAACGCCAAGGGTGCCTACCTGACCGACGCCGACGGCCGCGACTACGTTGACCTCGTCTGCTCCTGGGGCCCGGCACTGCTGGGCCACGCGCATCCCGATGTGCTCGCCGCCGTGCACGCGGCAGTGGACCACGGCCTGAGCTTCGGTGCCTCAACCCCGGCCGAAAGCGAATTGGCCGCTCTCGTGCAGGGGCGCGTGTCCGGCGTCGAACGCCTGCGCATGGTTTCCACCGGCACCGAGGCGACCATGACGGCCGTGCGCCTGGCCCGCGGCTTCACCGGCCGAGACCTGATCATCAAGTTTGCCGGCTGCTACCACGGCCATCTCGATTCCCTGCTGGCCGCGGCCGGCTCCGGTCTGGCCACCCTGGCCCTGCCCGGATCTGCCGGCGTCACGGCGGCGACTGCCGCGGAAACGCTGGTGCTGCCGTACAACGACCTTGCCGCCGTCGAGGCCGCCTTCGCCGCGCACGGGGACCGGATCGCCGCCGTCATCACCGAGGCGGCACCCGCCAACATGGGCGTTGTCACCCCCGGCGAGGGCTTCAACGCGGGGCTCTCCCGCATCACCTCCGCGCACGGCGCACTGCTGATCATGGACGAAGTCCTGACCGGATTCCGGGTTGGGGCGGCCGGCTACTGGGGCCTCACGGGCGGCGCGGCTGTCGGAAAGGAGCGCTGGACACCTGACCTGTTCACCTTCGGCAAGGTCATCGGCGGCGGACTTCCGACGGCGGCACTTGGCGGCCGCGCGGAGGTCATGGACTATTTGGCCCCCCTGGGCCCCGTGTACCAGGCAGGCACGCTGTCGGGGAACCCGGTGGCCATGGCTGCCGGTGTTGCCACGCTGACTGCAGCGACCGCATCCGTGTATGCAACTGTGGACGCCCGGTCGCTGGAGCTGTCCGCTGCACTGTCCTCGGCCCTGTCGGTGGAAGGAGTGGATCACTCCATCCAGCGCGCCGGGAACTTGTTCTCGGTGGCGTTCGGCACCGCGGCTGCCGGCGTGCACAACTACGACGACGCCCAGGCCCAGGAAGTGTTCCGCTACGCCCCGTTCTTCCATTCCATGCTCGATTCCGGGGTGTACCTGCCGCCGAGCGTGTTCGAGGCCTGGTTCCTCTCCGCCGCCCACGACGACGCCGCCATGAACCGCATCTTTGGGGCACTTCCGGCGGCAGCGAAGGCAGCAGCCGCAGCGACCGCCTGAGCCTCCACACAGAACGGGGACGGATGCTGCAAGGAAAAGCATGCGCCAGCAGCGTATGTCTAAACTGGCGGTGTGAACACAAACGCGCAGGTCTCCGCCGTCCACCTCGATGCCGAACACCGTTTCAGCAAGCGCAGCGTCGCCGAAATTGTCCTGTTGGAGGGTCTTGGCGTGGCCGGGGGCGCCCACCTTGGTGTCACCGTTCAGCACCGCTCCCGGGTTCGGGCGGACCCCACCCAGCCCAACCTGCGCCAGGTCCACCTGATGCACCAGGAACTCTTCGATTGGCTTGCAGGACGCGGGTTCACAGTCGCGCCGGGGGACCTGGGCGAGAATGTGACCACTGCCGGTGTGGACCTGTTGGACCTCCCGCTCGGCGCCATGCTGCAGCTTGGCGCCGATGCGGTGGTTGAGGTGACCGGTCTGCGCAACCCCTGCTCCCAGATCGACAACTTGCAGCCCGGACTGCTCAAGGAGCTGGTTGGATACGACGACGGCGGAAAGCTGCTCCGCCGGGCCGGCATCATGGGGGTGGTTCGCCGGGGCGGCGCGGTGAAACCAGGGGAGCGCATCACCGTGGTTTTGCCCGACGAGCCGCGCAAGGCACTGGACCGCGTCTAAGCCCGCGGCAACCATCGCCGTCGCGCCCACCCGCAACACCTCCGCTGTTGCAACACCTCCGCTGCCGCAACACCTCCGCTGCCGCAACACCTCCGGCCGGGGGACGGGCGGTTTTCTATGCCGCCACGGTCACCCTCGATATGAACGATTCCAGGCGCCGGTACACCTCTTGGGATTCGGGGTAGCGGAAGTTCTGCTGCCAGGTGTGTTCGGTGTTGGCGCTGTCCCAGCCAAAGATCAAGGCATCGACGGTGACGCCGTGCTCGCCAAGCAACCTGATGAAGTTCATGTTGGAGTGATAGAAAAAATCCCGTTCGGACGTGCTGACGAAAACCGGCGGGCAGCGGGAATCCAGCCATTCAATCGGCGACATGTAGTGGGCGGCCTCGCGCAGCCTGTGGTGGCGGTCGCGGCCGGCGGCGTGTTTTCCAGGCCGGCTGCCGGCGGCCGCGTCCCCACGAGGGAGCAGCATGCGAACGAAGTTCAGGCTCATGACAAAACCCTTGTCAAAGAACACGGAGAAATCCACAATGCTGCAATGCTGCACCAGCCCGCGCAACTGGGTGTCCGCCAGGGCGGGCTCCAACGAGTAGTGCCGGGCCAGTTCCGGACGAAATGTGGCAGCGGCCATCAGTGCGGAGATCTGTCCGCCGGCGGAATCGCCGCCGAGGACGATGCGCCGGCTGTCACCACTGAATTCACTGATGTGCAGCGCCACCCAGCCCAGCGCCGCGTTTGCATCCTCCAAGACGTGCCCCAGGTGGAAGTGTGGCGCCATGCGGTAATTCACGTTGACCACCACGACGCCGCCGGCCGCCTGCCCGGCACAGTATTTCGTCAAGGAAGCCTTGTCCCCGGACGTCCACCCGCCGCCGTGAAAATACACATACACGGGCAGGGGATTTTGGGCCGCAGCCCCGCCAGTGTCGGCCGGGGCAATGACGTCCAAGGTGTGCGAGCGGATGTGGTCACCCACAAAGTCAATGTCATGCCAGTACCTGACACCAGTGATGGGGTCTTGGTTCAGCGCCCGCAATTCCACCTTGCCCACGCCGTGCATGAACAGCCGCCACACCCACACCGGCACGCGCGTCAACACGTTCCGGGCGCGTCGGCCTGGGACAAAAGCGCCTTGGGCCGGCTGCTGATGGACCATGTTTCCAGCGTACTCCCGGGGCAGCGGAACGATACTGTGAATTATTCACGCCGGGTGCCACTGGGCCCCAGGTTCAGCGTGAACTCTGCGCGGGATTTTCGTTAACCAACGACGGCGGCACCTTTCCTGACGC
Organism: Specibacter sp. AOP5-B1-6; assembly: GCF_052376555.1. Classification (NCBI taxonomy): domain Bacteria; kingdom Bacillati; phylum Actinomycetota; class Actinomycetes; order Micrococcales; family Micrococcaceae; genus Specibacter; species Specibacter sp. AOP5-B1-6. Next base: position 11,654 of record NZ_JBQSVT010000037.1, on the reverse strand, counting down.
TTGAGCGTAAGGAAAGGTGCCGCCGTCGTACGTGAACGGGCTGGGCCCGCGCGCCCGGCCCGCGGACCGAAGCCGGGCAGGCCTCGGACAGGCAGGGCCCGGAGATTACAAGACGTCCGAGAGGAAGCCCTTCAACCGGTCAGTTTTCGGTTCGGTGAAGAGCTGGTCCGGTGAACCGGTTTCCACCACCACGCCGCCGTCCATGAAAGTGACGGTGTCGGAGACGTTGCGGGAGAAGCCCATCTCGTGCGTGACAACCACCATGGTCATGCCGCCCTTGGACAGGTCGGTCATGAGTGCCAAAACACCCTTGACCAGCTCCGGATCCAGCGCCGAGGTTGCCTCGTCAAAGAACATGACCTCCGGCTCCATCGCCAGCGCGCGGGCAATGGCCACGCGCTGCTGCTGGCCGCCGGACAAATTGCCGGGGCGTGACTCGGCCTTGTGCTTCAGGCCCACCAGCTCCAGCTGCTCCATGGCGCGGGCGCGGGCCTGGTCCTTGGGCATCTTGCGCAGCTTGACGAGTGCAAGTGAAACGTTTTCCAGCACGGTCTTGTGCGGGAACAAGTTGAACTGCTGGAACACCATGCCAATGCGACGGCGCAGCTCATCCGGGTTGTCCTGCAGAACTGACCTGCCGTCCAGCAGGATGTCGCCCTGGTCCGGCTCAATCAGCCGGTTCATGACGCGCAGCAGCGTTGACTTGCCGGAACCTGAAGGGCCGATCACGGATGCCGTGGTGCCCTCGGGGACATGCAGGTCAATGCCGCGCAGGACCTTGTTGGAGCCAAACGCCAAATGGATGTTTTTTGCGGTCAGGGACCCTGACTTGAATTCACTCATGCGCTAGACGCCCTTTCCAATGACTGCTGCAGCCTCGTCGGGTTCGACCTTTTGGGCCTTGCCCTCACGCATGCGCTTGTCCATGAAGTTCACCAAGTGGGTGAGCGGAACTGTCAGGCACAGGTACAACAGGCCGGCCGCCACCAGCGGGGACAGGTTGCCGGTGTTGGCAGCGGAATCGTTGCCGATGCGGAAGATTTCGCGCTGGCTCGCCAGCAAACCCAGCATGTAGATCAAGGACGAGTCCTTGATCAAGGAGATCAGTTGGTTGACCAATGCGGGCAGGACCCGGCGGATGCCCTGGGGGATGACGATCAGGATCATGGCCGAACCATAGCTGAACCCGAGGGCGCGGGACGCCTCGAGCTGGCCGCTTTCAACGCTTTGAATGCCCGAACGGAAGATTTCACCAATGTAGGCCGCGGCCATGAGCGAAAGTGCCGCAATGCCCAGAGGGAACGGGTTGGTGCTGCCGGTGAGGATACGGATGACCGGGCCAAATCCGAGACCAATCAACAGAATGGTCAAGATAGCGGGCAGTCCGCGGAAAATATCCGTGTAAACACGCGCGATCCAGCGGGGGATCGGGTTTCGTGAAATGCCCATGATTGCCAGAACCATGCCCAGGAAACAACCGATCACGGCCGAGGAGACAGCCAGGATTAGGGTGTTGGGCAAACCGACTGCGAGCATTTCGGGGATGACTTCCCCCATGGCTTCCCAGTCAAGGAACGTTTTTGCGAGCTGCTCGAGAACATCCATATATTAGGCCTTCGGAACCGTTGCGGCCTTGGAGCCCGGCGTCCAGTCTTCAGGCATGGGGCGCTCGGGGTACCACTGCTTGGTCAGCTTGGACCAGGTGCCGTCGGCGATGACCGCGTCGAGGGCCGAGTTCAAGGCGTCCGTCAGGGCCTTGTTTTCGGAGTTCACGGCGTAGGCGGTGAAGTTCTGCGTGTTCACAACTTCTTCGGCGATGACTGTGCCGTCGCCGTCCTTGACCTGGCCCTGGGCCTGCTGGGACGGGGCAACCCAGGCGTCGACCTGGCCGTTCTTCAGGTTGGCATAGGCCGTGTTGTAGTCGGAGAAGCGGACGGGCTCGTACTTGAGCGTGTTGGTGACGTAGTCATCCTGGACGGTGCCGGTGATGACGGCGATGCGGGTCTTGTCCGTCAGGTCGGCAAAGCCCTTGATGTCTGAATCGGTCTTGGCAACCACTGCCATGTAACCAAAGTCGTAGCCGTTGGTGAAGCCGACGTTCTTGCGGCGGGCGTCTGTCGTCGAGATCGAGGAGGATCCGACGTCGAACTGCTTGTTCTCAACCTGGGCCAGCAACGCGGAGAAGTCGGTGGACTTGAATTCAACCTTCAGGCCCAGCTTTTCGCCCATGGCGCGCAGCAGCTCATTGTCGTAGCCGGTGAACTTGCCGTCCTTGAGGAAGATGTTCGGCGGGGCGTCCGAGAGGGTGCCGACGGAGATGGTGCCGGGGGTGACCAGGCCGAGCTCGTCCTTCTTCACGCTGTCCAGCGGTGTGACGTCGTCGGTGGTGTACTTGTCCAGCGACGTCTGGTCGCTGCCGGCCAGGGCATCCGTGGGCCCGGTCGAACCGGTGTCGGTGCCAGCGCCGCCGCAGGCTGCCAAGGTGAAGGCCAAAGCAACAGCAATCGGGGCGGTTGTGAGCCACTTCAGGGCTGATTTCTTCATGAATCATTCACTTTCATTGCAGGTGCCCGTCCCGAAAGGACAGCTCGGGTGGGGAAGTTGACGCGGTGTGGGAGCGGAGAGGGAACTGTCAGCAGTTCCTTAGCAGAGCACAACCAGCAAAACTAAATTATGTCACCCGGGACAAAATTGTGGCGGATATGAACTTATGCGAACCAAACCATGTGATAAGCAAAAGAAAATGCGATCAATGGTGCAATGGAGCCAAGCGCGGCCGTTGAGGTCCACTCAGCCCCGCACGACTGACGTGCACGCCAACCCGCACCGGCGGAGAAATTAACCTGTGATTTAGATCATGTGAAGCCGGGGTGTTTTAGCACAAGCGAAGTCGAATGGTCAGGGCAGGACCGGCCAGTCGCCTTCGATGACGGCGGCAGGGTCCTTCACCCGGCGCAGGTAGCCCTGAAAGTCGGCGGCCTGTTCCCGGGCCCACCCGACCTGGGCCTGGTGCAGTTCCATGACGTCAACACGCAGGGCGCTGTACTTGGCGGCCAGCGCATCCGCCAGCCGCAGCGTGGCTTCCGCGTCCGCGGCCGAGGTGTGGGCGTCGTCGAGCTTAATGCCGTACTCCTCGCACAAGGCCACCAGGGTGCGGCTGCCCTTGCGGAACTTGTCCACGTTCTTGTTGCAGATGAACGGGTCGATGACCGGTGCAGCTGAGATCTGCGGCAGCTCGTGGCGGCGGGCCTCGTTGGCCAGGACGGTGAAGTCGTAGCTGGCGTTGAAGGCAATTACGGGGATGTTGTTGGCAAAGAGGGTGGTCAACACGGCGCCCACTTCCGCCGCCACCACGTCCGACGCGCGTCCGTGCTCCCGGGCGTGCGCGGTGCTGATGCCGTGGATGGCGGCAGCTTCCTCGGGAATTTCCACGCCGGGATCTGCCAGCCACTCGTGTGTGTCCGCCACGGCGCCGGATTCATCAACCACCACAATGGACGCCGTCACGATCCTGGCGGTGCGGGGGTCCTTTCCCGTGGTTTCCAGGTCAAACGCGGCACGGGGGTGCATGCTCCAGCTAGTCATGGCACTTACGCTACCTGCTGGCATGGACATTGACGCATCGGGAGGCCGCGGCGAACTACGCTTGGTGCATGCGTGAGCAGTATGTTGAAGCAGTTTTGGCGGTGGCGGGGCTGATTCCTGCCGCCCGGGTCCTCTCCTATGGAGACATCGCGGCCCTGCTCGAGAGCGGCGGGCCGCGGCAGGTGGGTGCCGTCATGTCCGCCCACGGCAGCGCCGTGCCCTGGTGGCGGGTCATCCGTGCCAACGGCGGGGCGCCTGTGTGCCACGAGGGCCGGGCGTTGTCGCACTACCTCGAGGAGGCGACCGCCTTGCACGGGGACACCGCCGCCGAGGCGCAGGCCTCCACTGCGGCGTCCGCTGCGGCGTCCACCAGGGCCGCCGGGAAGGCGCCGGGGCAGTCCAGCCGGGCGGGCCGGGCGCCGTCGTGGCGCGTTGACATGAAGGCCGCCCGGTGGAATCCGTCGGAGCCGGAATTTGATCTCATCGACGCCATTGCCGCGCGGCTGCAGAACGCGGACGACGGCGGAACATCCGGAAGCGCTGCAGACGGCAGCGCCGTCGGCGGCCGGGCCCCTGACGACGATGCTGCCGCAACAGGAATGTCAGTGCCCCGTGATGGACTGGAGACATGAGCACGCAAGCGCAGCAGACGCAGGACCCACAGCAGGAAAAGCAGGCACGGCAGAGGCAGCCCGGCCAGTTTGAGCTGCCCAAATTGACGCTCGTGGCGCCCGCCGAAAGTGTCAGGACCGCCCCCCGTCCCAGCGCCGACCAGCAGGCCGTCATCGACCTCAGGCCAGGCGCTGGCCCCGTGCTGCTGTGGGGTGCGCCCGGCACCGGCAAGTCCACCGTGCTCATTGAAGCCTCCGTGAAGCGCATCGAGCACGACGGCGTCGACCCGGCAGGTGCGCTGCTGCTGGCCCCGTCCCGGTTGGCTGCCGCCCGGCTGCGCGACGGCTTCAGCGCCCGGCTTACCAGGAGCCTCAGCACATCCCCGGCCAGAACCTGGTCGTCCTACGCCTTTGACCTGCTGCGCCGGGCCAAGGTTGAGGGGCGCATGCCGCACCTCGAGGGCCCCCCGCGGCTCATGAGCGGCCCGGAGCAGGACCTGATCATCCGGGATCTGCTCGCCGGGCACAAACTGGGACTGGGCACGGCTCCGGAGTGGCCTGCGGAGCTTGCCGAAGCCCTGGAAACCCGTGGCTTCCGGCAGGAGATCCGGCAACTTTTCGACAGGGTCATTGAATACGGGCTGGTTCCCGAGGAGCTTGCGGAACTGGGGGCGGCCAACCGTCGCCCGGACTGGGTGGCTGCCTCGGCGTTGTACCGCGAATACCGGGACGTGGTGGATTGGGGTAAGTCGGGGTCCTTTGACCCGGCCGGCATCATCACGGCGGCCACCACGCTTTTGCGGGTCGACCCCGATTTCCTGGCCCAGGAACGCAACCGGCTGGAGCTGATTGTCGTTGACGACATTCAGGAGGCCAACAAGGCCGTGCACGAACTGCTGCACCTGGTGGGCCGTGGCGAGGACGTCCTCGTGGCAGCCTCCCCGGACACGGTGGTGCAGGGATTCCGCGGTGCCCGGCCCGACCTCGTCGCCACCCTGTCCGAGTCACTGTCTACGCAGGCGCATCCGCTGCAGCAATTTGCGCTGTTCACATCGCACCGCATGAGCAGGCCGCTGGCAGCCGCCTGGTCCGGGGTCGCCGACCGCATCTTCCAGATCCGCGGCGGCCACAAGGCCCGCGAACTGGCCTGGCCTGCGCCGTCGCTGGTGCAGCAGCCTGCCGGACCGGCCGCGGTTGCCGGAGCCCCGGCGTCGGACGTCAGTGAAGAATCCTATGTGAGCGCCCATGTTGTCGCCTCCGAGGTGCACGAGCTGCGCCTGGTGGCCGAACGCATCCTGCACCTGCAGCACCTGGGCGGGCACAGCCTGAGCGACATGGCGGTGATTGTGCGGACCGGTTCCGCCCTCGCCGCGCTGCAGCGGTACCTGAGCGCGCAGGGCATTGCCGTGAAGGTGCCCGTGGCCGAAAATCCTGTCCGCGATGAGCCGGCTGTGCGTCCCCTGCTTGAGGCGTTTGGGATGGCGCTGGACCCTGAGACGCTCGACGCCGAAGCCTGCGTTGCGCTGTTGACCTCGCGGTTGGGGCGCTCAACCGCGCTGCACCTGCGTCGGCTGCGGCAGGCGCTGCGGCAGCAGGAACTGCACGACGGCGGCGGCCGGGCCAGCGATGAGCTGCTGGTCGAAGCGTTGCTGAACCCGGAGAAACTGGCCCCGCTGGGCTGGGAGGCTGCCAACGCGCGGCGGATTGCGGCCATGCTCGCAGCAGGACGAGCGGCTGTGGCGGAGCCCGGCGCAAACGCCGAAACGGTGTTGTGGGCGCTGTGGGAGGCCTGCGACAGTTCCGGGACGTGGGAAACGCAGGCGCTGCGCGGCGGACCCACCGGCATCCGCGCCGACAGGGACCTGGACGCCGTCATGGCCTTGTTCCAAACGGCCGAACGCTACGTTGACCAGCTGCCAGGTTCCAGCCCCCAGCAGTTCCTCGATTACCTGATGAGCCAGGAACTGCCCATGGACACTCTCGCGGCGCGTGCCCAGCGCACCGACGCCGTGGAGATCGTGACGCCTGCGAGTGCCGCCGGGCGGGAATGGCCCATTGTCATTGTGGCGGGGCTGCAGGAAGGCGTCTGGCCCAACACCCGTCTGCGCGGCGAGCTGCTGGGCAGCCAACTGCTGGTTGACGTGCTGGAAAACGGTGCCCAGGCGGCACTGCAGATCGAACCCGCGGCCAGGCTGCGAGACATCCGCTACGACGAACTGCGCAGCTTTGCCGCAGCGATTTCACGTGCCGGCCGGATTCTCATCCTGACGGCCGCTGCGGGGCATGACCTGCAGCCGTCCCAGTTCCTGGATCTGGCTGCACCGTACATCCCGGTCACGGATTCCGGCGGCGAATCCCAATACCCGGTGCGGCCCGTCGAGCAGGTGCCGCGGCCCATGACCCTGCGGTCGCTGGTGGCCGAGCTGCGGCAGGAATCGGAGATGCACGCAGATCCGGAAGCCGCCAGGATGCTCGCCGTGCTGGCCGAACAAAACGTTCCTGGCGCTGCACCGGAGCAGTGGTGGGGGCTGCTGCCGCTGAGCGCCGACGCGCCCATTGTGGCGCCGGGGGAGCCCGTCAATGTCTCGCCGTCGAAGGTCGAGGAAGTGCTGAAGTCCCCGCTGAACTGGTTCATCCGGGCCGCCGGTGGCGAAGCCACCACCGATTTTGCGCGCAGTCTTGGCACGCTCATCCACGGCATCGCCCAGGACATCCCAAACGGTGCCGGTCACGAATACCTCGAGGAGCTGGACAAACGCTGGCCCTCCCTGGGATTGCCCGAATCGTGGGAAACGGACACCGACTACAAACGCGCCCAGGAGATGTTGGGCAAACTGGCCCAATATGTCATCGACGCCCGCCAGCAGGGGCGAACGCTCCTGGGCGTGGAGGAAAACTTTACTGTCGAGGTAGGCGAGCTTCCCGGAACCGAACTGGATGACACTGATCTCGCTGGCACCGAACTGGCTGAAGGTGTGCAGACCGGCCGGATGGTGCGCCTGCGCGGCCAGGTCGACAGGCTTGAGGCCGATGCGAACGGCAACCTCATCGTTGTTGACATCAAGACCGGCCGCACGAAGCCCACCAAGGACCAGGTCGCCGAACATCCACAGCTTGGCGCCTACCAGGTGGCGGTGTCGGCAGGTGGTTTCGCCGCGCAGGCCGAAGCCGCCGGGCTGGCCGGGGCCGTCTCGGGTGGTGCCGCGCTGTTGCCACTGGGCGACGGCACCAAGAACGTGAAAACACAGGACCAAGCGGCCATGGTGGCAGGCAGCGAGAACGATCCAACCAGCAAGGTGATGGAGGCGGCCCTTCTTATGGCGCAGGCCGCCTTCCCCGCCCGCCACGGGGCCGACTGGTCTGAACGCAACGGCTGCCCCCTGCCCACCATTTGCCCGCTGTGCCCGGAAGGGAAACAAATCACCGAATGAGCCAGCCAATCAACACCGCGGCAGCCGCGCCGACGCCCGAGCACGCGGAGCCCACCCGTCCCCGGTTGAGCCCCTACGAACTGGCAGAGCTCCTGGAGCAGCGCCCGCCCACGCAGGAGCAGGCCGCCATCATCTCCTCGCCACTTGAACCGTTGCTTGTCATTGCCGGGGCCGGGTCAGGGAAAACCACCACCATGGCCGACCGTGTCGTGTGGCTGGTTGCCAACGGGTTGGTCCTGCCCGAGGAAATCCTCGGCGTCACGTTCACCCGCAAGGCAGCCGGTGAACTGGCGTCGCGCATTCGGGGCCAGCTGGCAAAATTGGGCACCCTGGCCCGCTCCGGTGAGCTGGAACTGGCTCCCGCGGCGGCTGCCAGGGATGCGCTGGAGCCCAAGGTTTCCACTTACCACTCCTACGCCAGCGGCATCGTCACGGACTACGGACTGCGTCTGGGCATTGAGCGTGACGCTGTGGTGTTGGGCGCCGCGGAGGCATGGCAGCTGGCCAGCGAGGTTGTCGAAGCACACGACGGCGCCCACGAACACTTCACGGCCGCCAAGTCCACATTGATCCAGTCGGTCATGGACCTTGCCGGTGAGTGTGCCGAGCACCTGCAGGACCCCGACCGGGTCGTGGCAACCATCGACGCCTACCTGGCCGATTTTGAGGCGCTGCCCTACATCGCGGAGACTGCCAAGCCCCGCACCGCCGCTGTGAACAGGCAGCTCAACGTTCTGCGGACCCGTGCGTCGGTGGCTGCGCTGGTGCAAAAGTATGCCGAGGCAAAGCGCCGCCGCAACGTCCTTGATTACGGCGACCTCGTGGCCCTGGCCGCCCGGATTGCCCACGAGGTTCCGCATGCCGGCGTCATGGAGCGCCAACGCTACAAGGTGGTGCTGCTGGACGAATTCCAGGACACCTCGCACGCCCAGTTGCAGCTCTTCGCCGAGCTCTATGGCGGGGGGCACCCGGTCACGGCCGTCGGCGACCCGCACCAGTCAATCTATGGATTCCGCGGTGCCTCGGCCGGCCAGCTCTTCCGGTTCCCGGAGATTTTCCGCAAGCACGACGGCGGGTACGCACCAACAGCCGAACTCACCATTGCGTGGCGCAACTCCGCCCACATTTTGGCCGCCGCCAATGTGATGTCGGCAGAGCTGACACAGGCGCAATCTCGCAAGGCCAACGCGAGGCTGGCTGCCGGACTGACGGATCAGGAGCGTGCCGCGGCCGGGCCGAGGGTGGTCGTCTCACCGCTGCGGGAAAAGCCGGAAGCGCCCGACGGGGAGGTGCTGTTGGCCCGCTACGACACCGAGCTTGCCGAGGCCGAGGCTGTCGCCGAACAAATTCTGGACCGCAAGGGGGATTTCACCCACCGCGGCGGCGCCCAAGGTGCCATGACAGTGGCGGTGCTGTGCCGCCGTCGTGCGCAATTTTCCCGCTTGCAGTCGGTGTTTGAGGCCCGAGGCATTCCTTACGAAATTGTGGGGTTGAGCGGGTTGCTGGGTACCCCGGAAATTGTGGACCTTGTGGCGACACTGCGGGTCATTGCCGACCCGGGCCGTTCGGATGCGCTCATGCGACTGCTGACGGGGGCTCGGTGGCGGATCGGTCCCGCCGACTTGATGGCCCTTGCCGACTGGGCGCGGTACCTGGCACGGCGCAGGGAATGGGCTGCGAAGCACCGGGTGGATTTTGACGCGGCAGCGCTGCGCGAAGACGGCGGACAAGAAAGTGCTTCGGGGGCGCCGGAACCAGCCGAACCGGCAGTGGTCACCGCCGATCTGGTGGACGGGTCGTCGCTGGTCGAGGCGCTTGATTATTTAAGTCCCGACTTCTGGCCCGAGGCTGCCCGGCCGCTGAGTGAGGTGGCCCGGACCAGGCTGCTGGCATTGCGGGACGAGTTGCGGGTGCTGCGCACCTTTGTGGGCGAAGACCTGGGCAACCTGCTGGGGGTGGTCGAAAAGACGATGCTCCTTGACATTGAGCTGGCCGCCAAGCCCGGCTCCAGCATTCATCATGCCCGCCGTCACCTGGACGCCTTTGCGGACGCGGCGGCGCAGTTCATGCAGGCGGCGCAACGGGTCGACTTGGATGCCTTCCTCGGCTGGTTGGAGACGGCTGAAACCGAGGAGGGCGGGCTGGAAATGACACCGGTGGAGAGCAACCCGGACGCCGTCGCCCTGCTGACGGTGCATGCCTCCAAGGGGCTGGAATGGGATGTTGTGTTTGTGCCGGGCATGAACGCCGGAGCCTTCCCCAGTTCCCGCGCGGACCGCTGGAGCACGGGGGCCAAATCGCTGCCGTGGCCGCTGCGTGGAGACCGGGATGACCTGCCGGAATGGGACACCAACGTGCCGGACCTGAAAATGCTGATGGAGAACGAGAAGCTCTTTGCCGACGACGTCCTGCTTCATGCAGAAGAGGAGGAACGGCGCCTGGCCTACGTGGCGTTCACCCGTGCCCGGGACTTCCTGATGTGTTCAACCACCGTGTGGGGCAGTGGGAAGAAGCCGCTGGCGCCGTCGCCCTTCCTTGCCGAACTGCTGCCGTTGGCCGAAGGCGCCAAACAAAGCGCCGCACTCGGCCAGTGGGCTGAAGACCCTGAGGACGACGCCGTCAACCCGGTCAGTGCCGGCGCCGAAAGCGCCCAATGGCCCTACGATCCGCTCAACGGGCCCGTCATCATGGGCAGGGCAGGGGTGGCTGCACGGGTGGGACGCCGGGACAACGTCGAGCGTTCGGCTGCCGCCGTCGCCACGGCCCTGGTCAATGTCGGCGACAACTATGCCTCCACCGGGCCGGGAACGCAGGAGTTCCTGCTCCGGAATCCCCACTGGGGCAGGGAGGCAAGCGTGCTGCTGGCACAGGAGCAGCTGGAGTCGGACCAGCTGCGGGTGGAACTGCCCCCGCACATTTCCGCCTCGCGGCTCGTGGCACTGGGGGAGGACCCGGAGAAAGTCACCCGCACCATGCGCCGTCCCGTGCCGACCAAACCGGGCATGGCGGCGCGCAAGGGCACAGCCTTTCATACCTGGATTGAGGACTTCTTCGCCACCACCGGACAGCTCGACTTTGACGAGGAGCCGGGCGCTGACGCGTACGTGGATGAGGCCTACGGCCTTGCCGACATGCAGGAGACGTTCAAGAATTCGGAATGGGCCAACAGGATCCCTGCGGACCTTGAGGTGCCCATTGAAACCCGGGTGGCTGACGTGGTTGTGCGTGGCCGCATCGATGCCGTCTTCCGCGACGCCGACGGAGGGTGGGACCTGATCGACTGGAAAACAGGAAAGGTGCCTTCCAAAGCGCAGCTGGCGGTGCGCGGGGTGCAGCTGGCCGTGTACAGGCTGGCCTGGTCACGGCTGAAGGAAGTGCCGCTGGACCAGGTCAGGGCGGCGTTTTACTACGTGGGACAGGACAAGCTCATTCGTCCCGTTGATCTTGCAGGTCAGGTTGAGCTCGAGGGCATCGTCCTCGACGCTTACTCAGCCTGAGCTGAGCTGAGCGACAGGTCCACGGCTGTGCCCGTCGATCCAGTCATGGTCAAGGTCATGGCTGGGTTGATGGAGTGTGCGCCGGAACCGTATTCAAAGCACGACGGCGGGAGGCCGGCCCTTGCTCGCCGCGGACTTCACGCTCGCGTTTGTTGGGAATCGGCTCCCATCTGCTCTCACCAGACCCGTGACAGCGGGTCCGTTAGCGTTCCGCGAGTCAGGCCGGTTGGCCGGGTGTTCGGGCCGGGCGCTTTGGCTGTTGGGTTTCATCAAGTGGAAGTGGGCCGTTTCAGCGCTAAGAATTAGGCCGCCTCGGCTCGTTTTTGGTCCATTCCGGCAGCTGGCCATTCCATGGGGGGAAATTTAGGTTCCCGGGTCGATTTGATGCTGCGGGACAACCTCCGGAACCGCGCACCGCAGGATCCGCCCGCATACGCGGTGCTTGTAGGCCTGAGTCGACGTTCTCTAGTCCGCCTGGAAAAGATTTAGAAGATTCTTTCGGGGATGTATTGCGTGTTGGTAACGTCTGG
>NZ_JBQSVT010000036.1:0-39333 GCF_052376555.1 Specibacter sp. AOP5-B1-6 | reverse complement strand
GGCAAAGCACGGTCTTCTCACTTTTTCAGGTGCGCAGCGGTGGGCTCAGCAGGTTACCTCGTGTGAAATGCCCAATCACGGCCCAGACCGGCTGCTCGGGGTCCACACGTTTCCGGTAGGCCAATGCCGCACCGGCCAAAATATTCAGACTCGAGCCGAGCATGCTCGGCCACTGCTTTGGGCGGACCAAGATGTCAGGGTCGAGACGGAACGCGTGCTGTACCGCCTGCTTGTACAGCCAGTGCGCGTGGATTTCCGGTACCCGGCGAAACCAGCGGCGCACCGTCGAGAGGGGCCGGCCCATGTGGGCTGCGATCGTGCGGTACCCGCTGCCTGCAGCCTTGGCCGCCAGCGCAGTCCCGATGACCTCGAGGGTGTCGGCCCGGCGGACGGACAACGCGGCCGGCAACAACACTTGGGTACGGCCGCAACCGGTGCAGCGGGCGCGTCGTGGCCGCACGGTCAGCCGCGCACCGCCCAGGCCCCGCACGGCGCGGGTGCGGGCGTGCCCGTGGGGGCGCAGCTGCGCCGAACAGCGCGGGCAGGGTATTTCCCCTGCCAGCAACGCTGCCTCGTCCCGATGGGGGCTGCCCACGATCATCATCGTGCCCGCTCCTGCTCGTTTGCCAAACACTCATGCCAGTGACTCTTGTCTACCATGCCGGCTCCTGGGAAGGGGCCACCTCGTGTTGAACATCCACCACCGGCAACGGACAAGTCACTTCACCACTGGCCGACCGGACAGGTTCACCGTGACGACATGGCCGCGGCACGCATCAAGCGCCAATCAGAATGAGAGGCCTGGTCGTCACGATGACGCCGCCAATGAACCCTCGACTACAGTGGCACCATCGTCACCCACAATGACCAATGCATCTTCAGAAAATGCGACGCGTAACACGCCCTGTCGGAAACTGCACTATCGACACTGCCCACGCTGTGTCCTGGTATCCTCGCCCTGACCGCAGCTTCTGCACTAGCGACCGGCCACGCGCGGACGGCGACGACCCGCTCAACTGCCTGTGGCACAGTGGCCGCGGCACGCAATTCAAGTCCGTGACGCGCGAGTCTCCAGGCAAGACTCGCATCGAGGTCGATCTTCGGCTTCACCATCACACCGTACCCCAGCAACTTCCGCGGTGGGGTGGAAACCAACGGGTGGTGCGTCAGGCACAGTGGTCAATAGGGCGCGCGTCTTGGCCTGCGCCGTGAAACGAAATTCCACTGATCGCTGCACATACCAACTTGTCGCGGCGATCAGTGGCCGGTCACACCGTTTCCTACTGCAGGACAACCGAACGCCTCGGGCGTCTCATAGTGAAACGCTATTGTCTGAATAGGGCGGGGCCTTCCAAAAGCCGCCCCCCGCTGGCCCATTCAGCCCAGATTCAGGCGCGACCATTTATCCACATTAGTCATTGGACATTAGTTGATCTGCAACCAAAAGCTAGGGACAGAAATGCCCGGGATACCGAAGCATTCCGGGCATTTCTTGCGGTCTCGACCGAAGTGGTTCTAAACATTAAACCTAAACTCCACCACGTTCCAGTACAGACCAACCTCCGTCCGTGCCTAGCAGTCCCCGATCAGTACCCGGCCAGGACAGTCGGATCCTCCACGAACCGTAGCGCAATTTCGAGTTCCTCACGCGCACCGACGAGCCGGTGACAGTACCCCTGCAACAGCCGGGGCTTCGCGTCAGGGAGTGGCGAAGCGTGCAGCGATCGTACGAGCGGCTTCCTCGACAACTCGCGACTGCTCGTCCTCGGTGATCGACCATGTACCGTGCATGAAGCGCGGCCAGAAGATCGCAGAGGCGATCATTCCCAGGAACTGCGTGGAGACCAGATCCGGATCGACGATATCAGCAGTTCCCGCCGTGTGTGCGTCTCGCAAGTAGCGTCCCAGCGCCTCGAGCACGGGCAGCGTGCCGAAGTCGAAGGTTCGCTCACGCAGCTCGGGGAACTTGGGTGATTCGGCGATCACGGTCCGCATCAGGGCAACCATGTGGGGACGAGCCAGCAGTTCCGCGTAGGCACCCCCGAGCGCTACCAGGCCGTCGCAGAGGCCTCCGGCCGGGATGTCACCGGGCTCCGGACCAGGCGACCTCCCCGCCGCGAGCACTGTTGCCTCGAACAGCTCGGCCTTCGTCGGGAACTGCTTGAAAAGAGTCGCAGTGGACACCCCGGCACGCCCGGCGACGCGTGCCATTGTCGTGCGGTCGTACCCGGACTCCATGAACAGCTGCGTGGCCGCGACGAGGATCAACTCCCGGTTAGTCGCGGCCACCCCACGGTGGTAAGAGGAGCGTCCACGTGTCATCCTGCCAGTGTCGCATATATGCGAGCCCCTTGACTCGTCTCCACTCGTACAACATACTTCGATATAGGTGAGTTTCCTGACTCACCTCTATGATCGAGGAGCGCACCATGGCCAAAGTGATCGTCCATTCAACCATCACTCTTGACGGATTCATGGCGGAACCAGACGGTGGTGTCGACTGGATGTTCGGCCGGCCCTCCGCGCCCGAGGATGACGCCGTCGTCCAGAAGGTCATGAGCAGGATCGGCGCGGTGGTCGGAGGAGCGAACAAGACCCTGACCATAGAGGACGGCGAGATCCCCTACGGCGGCCTGCTGAATGTGCCGGTCTACCTCATGACCCACAGCGCCCACGAGCCGATCGAACACGACGGCGTAACGTACATCTTCGTAGTCGACGACATCGCGCAGGCCGTCAGGCTGGCAGCAAGGGACGCCGGTGACAGGTGGGTCAGCCTACTTGGAGGAAGCATCGCGCGGCAGTGCCTCCGACTCGGGCTCGTTGACGAGCTTCACCTCGATGTTGCACCGGTCCTGCTCGGCGACGGCATCCCGCTGTTCGCGGGCCTTGGCAAGCGCATAGAGCTGGAACGACTCGAAACTTCAGCCTTCGCGAGCGAGACTCACCTTCGCTACCACGTCCTCAGCTAGACAATATGAGGTGACCGCCAGTGGTCCCACGCAGCGCTACTCGAGGCAGCCCATCAGCGAGAGATCACGTCGCGCCGATCCCTGCCGCGCTCGGTCGCTGGCCACAGGGGCGGAGATCTGCTGGCGGCGGCCGTGAGACTCTGCAGATTCGGACGACAGCCCTTCATGACCGACCGCCGGCGTCCGGACCGTCAGATGTCGTCACACGTTAAATCCAAATTCCACCGAGTTCCGGTACGTAGCAGCCTTTCCTGCGACGGGCATAGCGGTCTCAGCTTGCTGAGACCGACTGAATGTATCCACTGATCACCGGCAGGTCGACGATCATCGTGTCCCAGACCGCACCATAGTCCGTGCCCTCGTAGTGATGCGCCAAGCGGTCCCGCATTCGCTTGATCAATGACCATGGCACTTCGGGATGCTGGCCGGTCGTGGCGTCGCTCAGACGAGCCACATTCTCGCCAATCTTGATGATCAATGGCTCTGCGGCCAGGCCCGGAACGTTGTCAGGGTCCCCGAGGTACCACTCGTCGCCTCGTGCTACGAGATTCGCACCGACGCTACATAGCCGGACAATTTCCGTCAGAGCCACATCATCCCGCTTGTTCATACAGCGACAGCCGTCTCCAAGATCTCATGACCGGCATTCAAGCCGCCGTCGGTCATCACATCAACTTCGACACCGAGCAAATCGCTCGCGTCAGCAGCGAACGCCGCGACCGTGAGCAACCCTGTGCCGGGCGATCGGGTGACCAAAATGTCCAGATCGCTGCCAAGGCTGTCTGTGCCACGAGCCGCTGAGCCGAAGACTCGGACATTGTCGAAACCATACTGACCTGCAAGGCTCACAAGGTCAGAACGGCGCGCAGCGAGTGCTTCATGAGGCAGTGGCCGCGCGGCCGCCCGTAGGCGCTCGAGCATCTGACCCGAGACGCTGCGCCGCCCTGCCTCATAGGCAGCAACATTCGGCTGAGCAACCCCGGACCGTCGGGCGAGCTCTGCTTGGCTCAAGCCGGCAGCCTTTCGAAGCGCTCGAACTGGATTCACCATGCGCCAATTATATCGCATGATATGACTTTAGTTACAGACCGAACGATTCGGCAGCAACCGCTCACGCGGGCGCAGCCATCGTCCTGCGAGCAACGCACGATCAGCGCGGCCCGGCGACTTCTTTCGTTCTGGCAGGCCCATAGGGGCGCTCGCCCGCCACGAGATTGATCTACATCCGGTCCCGAAGTTCCATGCGCCGCAATGGTCTGCAGCGTCGGAAAATCCTCCTGGCTCAGACACTCAACCGGACTCAACTACACGTTGGAGCGGAACTCCACCGCATCGCGGCACATACCAACCTCACGCGACATACCGTTTTTACTCTTCCGGTCAGCTCCTGGCCGCGGGCACCCGACGGATCAGTCGTGCAACCACCTGACATATCAGAGCGGTGGGCAGGAGCAATGTGACGCCGTTGACCGTGTCACGAAACCGCAGCTCGCAGCCGTCCCGCTGGAGTTCTCGACGCGCCAGGAGTGCCCCGGGAAGCATAATCGGCAAAGCCGTCGCAACACCGGCGGTGTAACCACGCTGCGCGACTAAAGCGCCAAGGTGAGTCACGACGTGGGCTTCCAGCCCGGCAACGACAGCCCGATACATCGCCGACTTACCGGTGGAGTGCACGCCGCGGCCACAAGCCACCGACACCAGAATTCCCATCAGACCTACGACGATCCACGATTGCTGCGGCGTGATCCTGAGTTGTTCCACACCAGTGCGATCCACGAGACGATCGCAAGATGCAGGAAACGCGAACGCCTCCTCGAGGTCGTGGATTATCCACGCCGTAAAAAGCGCCGTCGGCCCCTTCCAACTCACAACTCAGCCTTCCCCTCACGCATCCAACCCGGATGAATCTGATGGCAGACGCACACGCCCACCAGCATCATTTCACAGCCGACAGAGTGTTTGAGGCCATGCGACCGAGAGGTTGAATCGGAGTTCGACTAGACATTGAAGCGGAATTCCACCACGGTCCGGCACGGAGCAACCTTTCACACGGTCCGCGCGCGGTTCAGCGTCGCTCGCATGGCCGGGAATCGATTCAGCTCGAATCCTTCTCGCTCATAAATGCGCCGCCCGCCGTCAGTCGCCATCAGTTCAGCCCTGTCGACACCTGCCTTGCGCGCCCAAGCCATGACGGCGGCGAACGCGGCACTTCCATGTCCCGATCCTCGGTGCTCGGGCAAAGTGCACACGTTGCTGATCAACACATCTCGACCGGCGGGGCACGTGGGCGAAGGAGCGGAATCTCGGATAGCTCCGACCGCTGCCGCCACGACATCGCCATCCACGTCGACGACGAAGATGGCGTAGTCAGGATCCTCAACACGAACCGCGAACCAGGCGCACGCGGAATCTTGTCACGGAAGAGAGTCCACATCTCCCGCGCCCATCGCGCGAAACATCTCTGCTCGCAGGACGACCAGGGCGGAAACGTCCTCGATGCTCGCCGGACGGACCGACAACACCCCAGTATCGACTCGCACTCTCATGCGACCTTCAGCGGGGTGATCGCGGCAACCTTGTCCTTCGACGCGTGCCGCTCGAGCCGTAGCTCATAATTCGACTGCAGGTTCATCCAGAACTCCTCGGAAGTCCCGAAGTAGCGCGCCAGACGGATGGCCGTGCCAGCCGTAATTCCGCGCTTGCCGTGCACGATCTCGTTGATGCGACGGGGCGGAACGCCGATCGATACGGCAAGTTTGTTCTGTGTGATTCCGAAACCCTCGATGAAGTCCTCCATCAGGATCTCTCCTGGATGGATCGGCTCAATCAGGTCGGCCTCAGTGGCAGTCAACGAGTTCGACATCGTCCGCACCTCCCTCTCTCCAGACAAAGCAAAGACGCCACTGCGCGTTCACCCGAATGCTGTGCTGCCCACGACGGTCGCCGACCAGCCGCTCCAACCGGTTCCCCGGTGGGATCCGGAGATCCTCGATATCCTTCGCCGCGTGGATCAGTTCGAGCTTCCGCAACGTCGCTCGCTGCACCGTCCGGTCGACACGTTTGACGTACTGCTCATGCCAGATGCGCCCGGTGTCCTTGCTGCCGAACGATCTGATCACACGATCAGCGTATAACGAGATGCGTCAATAACGCTAGACGTTAAAGCGTAACTCCACCACGTCGCCGCACGTACCGACCTCTCGATCCCGGAGGCACAGGGGGCCGCCCCTCGCGCACGCGATTCGTCGCTTTCGCGCGAGTCGCCTGGCCGACCCGTCATGTCACAACCAATTTCATGGGCCCCCCATCAGAAGACGGGGGTTCAAAGTGGTCAAAGTAGGCCGCAGCAGTCTCCGGGTTCAAGGCGAAGTCATCGCCGTGCGCGTGGGCGCGGGCGGCCACGCGTTCCAGGCACGTGGTCCGATCCGTTGCGAGGTACATCGTCTCCGGGACAATTCCGTGCGGCTCCAGGAGGCGACGCCAATCGTCGCGCATGGCCCGCGACCAGAAGGAGAAGTCGAGAACGGCATCACGTTCTTCGCCTATGAGTTCAAACAATCGACGGCGGAGGTGGTCCTCCACATCGCGGTGTGCATCGTCAGACAACGGCATGTGTCGGATACCGCGATCCCACGCCTCCTGGTCAAACGAAAGCCTGACCATGCCATCTGCCTCGAGGCGGCACGCCATTGTCGATTTCTCCGACCCTGCGGGGCCGCACATGAAGACAACTCGCGCCACGACCTCACCCCAACGCCAGACGCCATATTCCGTCGTTCTGGTACACACCAACCTCTCAATGGTCACCACGCGCGACCGCGCAGGTCGACGTCACCGCCAGGCCAGGAAGCAAGCCGGTGCTCGATGGGCAGGACGAGCAGCGGTTGCCCTGGCGGGTCGAAAGCTGGCCTCCCGGCACGGCCGATCGAACGCTCCCCAGCGAAGATCCGAGTCCATCCGCATGCAGTGTAGAACGAGACCACTTCTTCACGACACCCGAGATAGCCGAACGCAATGCCACCCGCATCCGCCATCGACTCTGCCGCACGGTTCATCAGACGGCTACCCAGTCGTTCGCCTCGCGCGAGGTCGGACACCATTACGCCGCCCACGCCTGCAATGACAATCTCACGATCTCCGACACGGATGGCACGTCGCGCCCACCCGACATGGCCGACAGTCTCGCCGCCTTGCCGAGCGGCGATATGGAAGTCATGCGGAGCATAGCCATACGGCAGATCCGGATCCCAGTCCCCAAAGCCCTGCTGGTACTCAGCATCAAACAGTCGGCGAAGCCTGGTGACGTCGTCTGCTGTCAGATCAGAGTGTGCAACGACATCGATCGCAAGCCCGGCCGCGCGTCCTCCAACCGACGTTCGCCGCAACCTCACCTATAGACCTCTCGGCGATGACCGACCCGCAGCACCAGGACGACCAGTTCATCATCCTGGACGTCGTAGACGATTCGGTAGTCGCCGACGCGAATGCGGAGCTCGCCGTCACCACCCTTTAGCTGGATGCATCCAGAAGGACGCGGGTCAATGGCGAGCGCCCCGATCGCATCGAGCAGTCGACGGGCCGTTGGCTTATCGAGCTTCCGAATGACCTTCGCCGCTGAGGGAACATAACTGATCGAGTACTGCATCGAGCAGGCTCAGAGGCCGAGCTCGCGCATGAGCTCCTCGTGGGAGACTCGTCCCTTTTCGTTGCGGCCCTCGGCGGCACCGCGGACGTCAGCCTGATCCTCCAGCGCCTCCAGCGCGCGGTCGAAGAAATCGGGCGACACGACGACAGCGCGCCGCCCAGCGCCTCGCGAGGTGATCTCGACGGGACCGCGCTGCGCGGCAGCGATGTAGTCGCTCTGCTGGCTGCGGAACTGGGATAGGGTCACGGAAGTCATGAGCCAATAGTACAACTTGTACAAGTTGTACACAAGCGGCCGGTGTGCCAGCCCTCTAGACGTTGAACCTAAACTCCACCACGTCGCCGTCGTGCATGACATATTCCTTGCCTTCAATGCGGACCTTGCCCTTGGCCTTCGCCTCATGCATGGAACCGGCCTCCATGAGGTCGTCGAAGTGGACCACCTCGGCCTTGATAAAGCCACGCTGGAAGTCGGTGTGGATGACGCCGGCGGCCTGGGGGGCCGTGTCGCCCTGGCGGATGGTCCAGGCACGCGTTTCCTTGGGACCGGCGGTCAGGTAGGTCTGCAGTCCGAGGGTGTGGAAACCAACGCGGGCCAGCTGATCCAGGCCGGATTCGTCCTGGCCGTTCATTTCCAGCATTTCGCGGGCCTCTTCTTCGTCAAGTTCCACGAGGTCAGCCTCGAGCTTGGCGTCCAGGAAAATGGCGTCGGCGGGAGCTACGAGCGCGCGCAGCTCTTCCTGACGCTCCGGGTTGCCCAGCACCGCGTCATCGACGTTGAACACGTAGATGAACGGCTTGGCCGTCAGCAGGCTGAGTTCCTGCAGGTGCTCCAGCTCAAGCTTGTCGCTCTTGATGGAAGAGAAGATGGTGTCGCCACGTTCGAGGACCGTCTGGGCAGCCAGGATCGCCTTCAGCTCGGCGGCATCACGCTGCTTGAGCTTGACAGCCTTTTCGAGGCGCGGGATGGCCTTTTCGATGGTCTGCATGTCCGCCAGGATCAGCTCGGTGTTGATGGTTTCCATGTCGGAGCGGGGATCAACCTTGCCGTCCACATGGATGACATCGGGGTCGTCAAAGACGCGAATGACCTGGGCGATGGCCTCGGCTTCGCGGATGGTGGCCAGGAACTTGTTGCCCAGCCCCTCACCTTCCGAAGCACCCTTGACGATGCCCGCAATGTCGACAAACGACACCACGGCAGGCAGCAGGCGCTGCGATCCAAAGACCTCGGCGAGCTTCGCCAAGCGGGGATCGGGCAGGCTGACGACGCCAACGTTGGGCTCGATGGTGGCGAACGGGTAGTTCGCCGCGAGCACGTTGTTGCGCGTCAGTGCGTTGAAAAGAGTTGATTTGCCGACGTTGGGCAGTCCGACGATGCCAATAGTAAGAGCCACGGTATGTGATTCTACCGGTTATGCACAGCTCGTGCCGCCCCGGCTGATTTGGGTCCCGCGGATGGCTCCGGGAACGACGTCGGCGCTCCGGCATTTGCCGCGATCGGAACCACCTGCGTACCTGCTGGGCGGACGTGAATCCCAAAATGTCAGTGCCTCGTGCGAAAGTGGTCCCATGAACGGAATCGGGTGGCTTGTAGCCGTATTGATGTTGTTGGTCGGGGCTGTGCTTGGCGCTGCCGCGGTGGCGTGGGTGCTGCTGCGCAGGCTGCGCGGGGCCAGCGAGGAGGCTGATGCCGCCCACGAACGGGCTGCTGCACTGAATACAAGTTTCGCGGCGGCCGACGCCGAACGCAGGCTGCTTGCCTCGCAAAACCACGCCTTGGCAGCACAGCAGGGCTCTGATTCAAATGTGTTGCAGGCGCTGGGCCCCGTGTCGGAGAAGCTCAGTGCCGTGCAGCGCCAGGTCGCCTTGCTGGAACGCGACCGCGTCGAACAGTATGGCCAACTCGCAGAACAGCTCCGCGAGGCCAAGGACGCTGACGCCAAATTGTTGGCCACCACGTCCTCACTGGCGTCGGCATTGAGGTCAAACAGTGCACGCGGCAAGTGGGGCGAAGTCCAGCTGCGCCGCGTCGTGGAGGCTGCGGGCATGCTGGCGCACGTGGATTTTGACGAGCAGGTCCACACAGCCACCGACGACGGCGTTCACCGCCCCGACATGGTGGTTCGGCTGCCCGGCGGCAAGGAACTCGTTCTGGATGCCAAGGTCCCATTGACATCGTTCCTCAACGCGCACGACGCCGGCACACCGGATGGCGTTGAATCACAGCAGCACCTGGCCCGGCACGCAAAAGCCGTCAAGGCCCACATTGATGCCCTGGCCGGCAAACAGTACTGGGCATCGGCGACAAACTCCCCTGAACTTGTGATTTGTTTTGTCCCTGTGGAGTCCATCCTGTCAGCAGCACTGTTGGCCGATCCGGGGCTCCTGGACTACGCAATGTCCAAGAACGTGGTGCTGGCCTCGCCCATCTCGCTTATGGCCATCTTGAAGTCCGTGGCCTTCAGCTGGCGCCAAGAGGTGCTCACTGAAAGTGCCAAGGAACTCTTTGAACTTTCGGCCCAGCTGTACACGCGGCTGGGGACCATGGGGGAAGCTGTCTCGGCTGTGGGGGTGTCGCTTAAAACAAGTGTTGACCGCTACAACAAACTGGTGGGGACGCTGGAAGCCCGGGTGCTTCCCACGGCCCGCAAGCTCAATGCCCTGGATCCAAAGTCACTGGAGTCCCCCGCACAGGTGGACGCTGTGCCGCGAATCCTGACGGCCCCTGAATTCAACGAGGCGGCCGGGGAACTCGACGCTGCGAGCTGACCGCAGACAGCGGAATGGCCCGGACCACGCGGTCCGGGCCATTCCGCTGGTCACACCGGGGAAATCAACGCAAGTTTGAGCTCTTGATGCCCTTGTAGCTGGGATCGCCGGCGGCCTTCATAGTCGCGCGCAGTTCCTTCGGCAGGGAGAACAAGATGTCTTCTTCAGCCGTCACCACTTCGGCAACATCGCCGTAACCGTACTCGGCCAGCAGGTGCAGCACGTCCTGGACCAGGATCTCGGGCACGGATGCGCCACTTGTCACACCGACAGAGGCGACGCCCTCAAACCAGGCCTCGTCAATTTCGTTGGCAAAGTCAACACGGTGTGAGGCCTTGGCCCCGTATTCAAGCGCCACCTCCACCAAACGGACGGAATTTGACGAGTTCGCCGAGCCCACCACGATGACCAGGTCCGCCTGCGGGGCGATCTCCTTGATGGCCGACTGGCGGTTGGTGGTGGCGTAGCAAATGTCGTCGCTGGGAGGGTTCTGCAATTTGGGGAACCGCTCGCGGAGAATATCGACGATCTCCATGGTCTCGTCGACGGACAAGGTGGTTTGGGAGAGCCAGATCAGGCGGTCGGGGTCCGTTACCTGAACGGTCCGCGCCTCTTCCGGATTGTTCACGATGGTGGTGCTTTCCGGCGCTTCACCGTAAGTGCCTTCCACTTCCTCGTGGCCTTCGTGGCCGATCAAGAGGATGTGGTTTTCTTCCCTGGCAAAGCGGACTGCTTCCTTGTGCACCTTGGTCACCAAGGGACAGGTGGCATCGATGGTGCGCAGGCCGCGGTCGGCTGCCGACTGCACTACGGCCGGTGAGACGCCATGGGCGGAAAAGACCACCAGCTCGCCCTCGGGGACCTCGTCGTTTTCCTCCACGAATATGGCGCCCCGGGCTTCGAGGGACGAAACGACGTGGACGTTGTGCACAATCTGCTTGCGCACGTAAACGGGTGCCCCGTGGTGTTCAAGTGCTTTTTCCACGGCAATGACGGCGCGGTCAACTCCGGCGCAGTAGCCGCGCGGAGCCGCGAGAAGCACCCTTTTTTCACCCGTCACAGGGGCGGCTGCAGCCACCTCTTCGGGCGACCTGCGACGGCGCGGAACGACGGGCATGGGAACGGAAACGGCAGTGGTGCTCATACCCACCATCCTACGTGGTGCGCCCGCGCCTAACCATGAGGGCTGCCACACCCACCAAGGCCACCACTCCGGCGGCAACAAATGTTGCGTTGATGCCGCCCTGCCAGCTCTGCCTGGCCAGGGCGCCCAACTCCACGCCAAACTGCTGCGCAACCTCGGGCCCCACGGCGAGGTTGGCCAGGATGCTTTCGACAACACCGGATGCCAGCAGCCACAGCAACGCCACCACGGCGAGTCCGGCCCCGGCAAGGAAAACTGTCAGTGCCCGACGTCGTGCCACCAGCACCGCAAGGATCAGAAGTCCGACGGCGGCGAACGCCAACCAGCCGCTCCAGCCTGCCAGCGTGGACACCGCGGGCAGCAGCTTGGCGGCCTCCGGCTGCTCAAGGCTGACAACGACGTCGTCGGGCGTGGGCAGGGTGAGACCGAGATCCGTGCCGACGTTAGCCGCTATCAGGCCAACCAGCGGGGCGATGTCGATCAGGATGTCACCTTGGACGTCTTTGTTGCCGGCTGCGTCGAAGGTCAGCTTGTGGCTGCGGCCCAGCGTGTCGCTCCAGGCCTGTGCATAGCCGGGATCCGTGTAGATGTTGCGCGCCTTGGAGCTGATGACGGCGGCGGCGAGGTCATTGAGCTGGGGCGGCAAATCCAGTGACGCAGCCGCCTGGTCGGCGGCCATGGCTGACAGCCCCTCCTGGAACGCCTTGTTGCCGCCAAGGGGGCCGGCCAGCTCCACAAACCCGGCCTGGTCAACGACGTTTTTTTGCATCCACAGGGCCGGCCCGGCCACGGCTGCGATCAACAGCGCCACAATGACTAGAAGAGCAGAAGCAGCAGTACGCATGGACCATCCCAAAAAACAGCAGAAATTCCCGACAATGAAGTCCAACATTAGTGCATGCCTGTGGATGGCGGTGCGCGGGTGTCAGTGCGTGAAGCTAGAGTTATTTCAAGGCCGTACGGTGCGGCCCGGCCGGGCACCTCAGAGCAGGCACCCAAACTGGGGACCCACAGTGGACCCGGCCGAACACCCAGAGCAAAGGACGGCGGCACGGTTATGGCGGACACCCCGGAGCGGAAGGTCCTCGCACCAACGGCGGCCGAGACCACGCCCGACAACCCGTGGCCGCTGCAGCTGCTGAGCCAAAAGCTCAAGAGCCATATTGAAAAGGCCCCGCCCGCGTGGGTTGAGGCGCAGGTGATCGAGCTGAACAAGCGGGCAAATGTCAGCTACCTGACTCTGCGCGACATTGACGCCGAAGTTTCGTTGAGCGTCACCTTGTGGGGCTCCGTGCTGAACCGTTTGGAGGCGCCGATCGAGCGCGGCTCCCGTGTGGTGGCCCAGCTCAAACCCGATTTTTGGCTCAAGACCGGCCGCTTGTCCATGCAGGGGCAGGACATCCGGCCCGTGGGCTTGGGCGACCTGTTGGCCCGCATCGAGCAATTGCGCCAGGCCCTGGCCGCCGAGGGACTCTTTGACCCCCGGCGCAAGAAGCCGCTGCCACTGCTGCCACACCGGATCGGGCTGATCACCGGACGCAATTCAGATGCCATGAAGGACGTGCTGCGCAATGCCGCGCTGCGCTGGCCCGCCGTGGAATTTGAGGTCCGTGAGGTTGCCGTCCAGGGCGTCAACGCCGTCACCGCAGTCATCGGCGCGCTGGCCGAGCTCGATGCGGATCCGCGCGTCGACGTCATTGTCATTGCCCGCGGCGGCGGCTCGCTCGAGGACCTGCTGGCGTTCAGCCACGAGTCGCTTGTCCGGGCCGTGTCCGCCGCGCTGACCCCCGTGGTCAGTGCCATCGGCCATGAAGCGGACAGGCCACTTCTCGATGAGGTCGCCGACCTGCGCGCCTCAACCCCCACCGACGCGGCCAAACGCATTGTGCCCGACGTCGGGGATGAATTGCGTCGGGTGGATCAAGCCCGCAGCCAGCTCAACCGACGGATCCAGGGTCTGCTTGATCGTGAAACCGAGCGGCTGGCCTACCTGCGGACCCGCCCCGTGCTGGCCAATCCGATGGTCATGCTCACAACAAAGTACGACGACGTCGCAGCCGCTCGCGGGCGGGCCCTGACGGCTGTGCGCACCCAGGTGGGACGACACACGGACCAGCTGGCCCACCTGCGCGCCCAGGTCCGGGCCCTTTCCCCGCAAAAGACCCTTGACAGGGGGTATGCGGTCGTTCAGCTGGCTGACCGCACCATCGTCAGGGACCCCGAGCAGGTGGCCGATGGTGCACCCTTGGGAATTCGTGTGGCCGGCGGCGACTTTACCGCCACCGGAACCACCGGCCTCCACTCCACGTCCGACGGCTCCCCAGCCACCACCCCAGCAAAGGATCCAGCATGAGCCCCGCCAATGCCCCCGCCTCACCCACCTCGCCCACGGACGTTGCAGCACTGAGCTACGAGCAGGCCCGTGAACAATTGATGAATGTCGTCAACCAGCTCGAGGCCGGCAGTTCCAGCCTCGAAGACTCCCTGGCCCTCTGGGAGCGCGGCGAGGCCTTGGCCAAACGCTGCGAAGAGTGGTTGGAGGGCGCCAAGGCCCGCCTTGACGCCGCCAGGGCCAACGACGACCAAGCGCGTCCGGAACTCTGACAACACCGTGAAGCAAATGCAGTGAAGCAGGAAATCCAGGTCGGCGGCCGCAAACGAACGTTTCTGCTGATCACGAACGGGCAGGCTGCCGTGGCACAACGAATCGCCGCAGTCCTGATTGTCCTGCACGGATCAAACCAGACGGGCCAGTCCGTGCGGGCCTTCGCCGGAAACAGTTTTGACCGGCTGGCGGCCGCCGGCCGGGTGGCAGTGGTCTACCCGGATGGTTTGAAGAAGCGGTGGAATCACAACAAGCCAGGCCATGGCGCCACCGACGATGTTGCCTTCCTGGCGGCACTGGCCGACCACTTCCATGCCAGCTTCGGCCCGGTGCCGGTGATCGTGGTTGGTTTCTCCAATGGCGGGCAGCTGGCCATCAGGCTGGTCCACGAAATTCCCGCCAAGCTCCATGGTGCCGCCATTGTGGGTGCCACACTGCCCCGGCCAGGCGGACTGGTCCTTGCCGACAAGTCCCTGCCCCTGCCGGTGATGCTGGTCCATGGCACTGGCGACTTCGTGGTGCCCTACGGCGGTGAAGGCTGGTTCGCCAGTCTCCTTGGCGGCCGGCGCGGGCCGTCCGCCTTTGACACCGCCAAATATTTCGCTGCCCGCAACAACATCACGGCGGAGCCGACAAGCGTGGTTTTGCCACACCGCAGGGAAAGCGGCAAAACCTCTGTCACACTCACCCGCTTCGAACAGGGCCCGCGGCCACCGGTGTGGCTGTACACCGTCGTTGGCGGCGGCCATGTGGTGCCGAACCGCCACCGCAAAGCCATTTTTGTTGCGGGCAGAACCACCCAGGACATCGGCACCGCCGAGGCCCTGGCCGAGTTCTTTCCTGTTCTGCGCGGCTGACCGGGCCTGCAGCAACGGCCCAATGCTCAGGTGCCCCGCCCACATAATGTGGGTTAGATGACGGCGTCTTTCAACCTGGCGCGTTCCTTGGCAAGGTCGTAATTGCCGGCCGGCCACTGCAGGTTCAGGCCGCCCAGTGCCTTGATGAGAATTTCCTGGACTGCCATGCGGGCATACCATTTCTTGTCGGCCGGCACCACGTACCACGGCGCATGCCCGGTGCTGGTCTTGTCAAAGACACGCTGGTAGGCCTCCATGTACTCTGGCCAGAACTTGCGTTCGTCCAGGTCGGTGGGACTGTACTTCCAGTACTTGGTGGGGTCCTCCAGCCGCGCCGCGAGCCTTTGCAGCTGCTCTTCGGGGCTGACGTTCAGCATCACCTTCACGATGGTGGTGCCGGCTGCAACCAGTTCAGCTTCGAACTCATTGATGGCTTCGTAGCGGCGTTCAAGTTCCCCGGCATCGGCCCAGCCGTGGACCCGGTGGATCAGCACGTCTTCATAATGGGATCTGTCGAACACACCAAACATGCCGGGCGTGGGTGCCGCAGGGCGCACCCGCCACAGAAAATCGTGGGCCTTTTCCTCGTCGGTTGGCGCCTTGAACGTTGTCAGTTTCACGCCTTGCGGGTCAACCGCACCCACCACATGCCCCACAATTCCGCCCTTGCCGGCGGTGTCCATGGCCTGAAGAATCAGCAGGACCGACTTCTTTCCGCCAAATCGGCTTTCCGCGAAAAGCTGCTCCTGCAACTGTGCGATCACCGGCGCCCGGGCAGCGAGGGTGTCGGCGCCGTCGGCCTTCTTGCCCGAAAATCCGGGAGCCGCATTGGTGGGCTGCTCCGCGAGGGAGAATCCGGGGCCGGCCGTCAGCAAATCGGCCGGGTGTTCGGTAAATCCTATTGGCAATGACATGGTGGGCCTTTCCCTAGGGTTTGTACGTGCTCAGGAATTCCGCAATCCTGCCGATGGCCTCTTCCAGGTCCAGGACGTTGGGCAGGGTCACCAGCCGGAAGTGGTCGGGGCGGATCCAGTTGAAGGCTGTGCCGTGTGAAATCAGGATCTTTTGGGATTCCAGCAGATCCAGGGCAAACTTCTCGTCGCTCTTGATCGGGTAAACGTCCGGGTCAAGCTTCGGGAACAGGTACAGCGCCCCCTTGGCCTGGTTGGTGCTGACGCCGGGGATCTCGTTGAGCATCCGGTAGGCGATGTCCCGCTGTTCCTTCAGCCGGCCGCCGGGGAGGATCAAGTCCTCGATGCTTTGGTGCCCGCCCAAGGCGGTTTGGATGGCGTGTTGGCCGGGCACATTGGCGCACATGCGCATGTTGGCCAGCAGGTTGATGCCTTCAAGATAGTCCGCGGCACGCGCCTTGGGGCCTGAAATGGCGAGCCAGCCTGCACGGTACCCGCAGATCCTGTAGGCCTTCGACAGGCCGCTGAACGTCATGCACAGCACGTCGTCGCCGGTGATCGTTGCGGTGTTGAGGTGTTCCGCACCGTCGTAGAGGATCTTCTCGTAGATCTCGTCCGAGAACACCACCAGGCCGTGCTTGCGGGCCAGGTCCACCATGGCCTGCACAATGTGGCGGGGGTAGACGGCGCCGGTGGGATTGTTGGGGTTGATGATCACCAGGCCCTTGGTCTTGGGCGTGATCTTCGATTCCAGGTCCTCAAGGTCCGGCCACCATTCGCTGTCCTCGTCGCACAGGTAATGCACCGGGCGCCCTCCGGCCAGGCTGACGGAAGCCGTCCACAACGGGTAGTCGGGGGTGGGGACCAGCACCTCGTCGCCGGTGTCCAGCAAAGCCATGAGGGAGAGCGTGATGAGCTCGCTGACGCCATTGCCCAGGTACACGTCGTCGACGTGGATGTTGTGGATGCCGCGCGTTTGGTAATACTGCACGACAGCGGTCCGTGCCGAGAAGATGCCGCGGGAGTCGCTGTAACCCTGGGCATGCGGCAGGTGGCGGATCATGTCAACCAGGATGGCGTCCGGCGCCTCAAATCCAAAGGGGGCCGGATTGCCAATGTTCAGTTTCAGGATCCGATTGCCCTCGGACTCCAACTTTTGGGCCCGTTCCAGCACTGGCCCGCGGATGTCGTAGAGAACATTGTGAAGCTTGGTTGACTGCTTGAATTCTGCCATTTACCCAATATGGCACAGCTGCCCGGCGTTTGCTTCCGCAACGTGCCCGCCGGCGCAGGCCAATGGCTAAGAACTGGCCTTGATCAAGCCTTGTTGCACCAGCCAGGCGGTTGCCACCTCGGACATATCACCGTAGTGGCGGTCCCGGGACAGCCGGTTGAGATTGCTCAGTTGTTCGGTGCTCAGTGCGGCGCTGACCTTGTTCAGGACGGTCTGCACCTCGTCCGGCACGGCAGCCTCCGCCACCAGTGGGACAACGTTTTGGCTCAAAAACAAGTTCTTGGGATCATCCAGCACCACCAGGGAGTTGTCCTCAATGGCGGGGGATGAATTCTGCATGTCGGCAAGCTGAATGTTGTCACGCAACAGTGACCACCAGATGCTCTCATCGCTGACGTCGGGGGTTGCCTGCAACGGGACATACTTCTTTGGCACGCAGTTGTAGTCGCCGCCCAGGCCGGGAAGGCCGCGCGCCTTGGTCTTGAATTCCGCCGTGCCGCCCATGGCCAGCTTGCCGCACACCTTGGCCAGGTCGCTGAGGCTCTTGAGCTGGTACTTCTCCGCGGTCACCGCGGTGACAACCAGTGCGTCTCTTTCCTCGGCCTTTGCCGGCTCCAGCAGGACGACCCCGGCCGGCAGCGCTTTTTTCAGGTCGTCGATGACGTCGCTGGCGCCTGTCGCTGTGGCCGTGGGCGCTGCTTCGGTCAGGGCAAGACGGGAATAGGCCGGCACAATGTCGACGCTGCCCGACTCCACGCTTGACACCAGCGCCCCCTTTTTGACCGGCGCATCCGCAACAACCGCCTTGACGCCGGCGGCGTTCAACGCCGCAGCGTAGGCGTGCGCCAGCAGCGCGCCTTCCTGCGGGTTCACGCCGTCGGGCACTTCCGGGATCCCCACTGTCAGCGGCGGCTCTCCCGGGAACTGCGAGGCGCTGGGAATGCTGTCAATCGGTTCCGGAGTGCACGCCGTGGCTGTGCAGACCAGCAGCAGCGCCAAGGCCAGTGCGGCAAGAATGTTTCGACGCACCGTGATCCCTTCCCAAAATACTGTTGCCGTTACCCCAAATCCTCAACATACGTTACCCCGACACTGCCCAAAAGGGGTTCTTCGTGGAGTTCGGCATGTGTTCCGCCGTGTTCCAGTTCGAGCACCACAATCTCGTTGACTCCGGTCTTGAGCAGCGGGCCGGGGACGTAAAGCGCCACCTGCGGACCCACCTCCCAGAGGCGTCCAAGCAGGAAACCATTGACCCAGACCATGCCCTTGCCGAAACCAGGCAACGCCAGATAAGTGTCAGCGGGCTCCACGATGTCCAGTTCCCCGTGGTAGTAACCGGGCTCCGTCGGGCCGCAGTCATCCGGAGCACCGGCGGCAAGCAGTTCCGGCAGCGGCCTGTCCAAATCGATGGCCCGCTGTTTCCAATGAAAAACGTAACGCTGGTTGACCAGGACGCCGTCGAGAATCCCCTTGCCCTGGCCAAAGCAGGGACCGTAGTTGATGCGGCCCTGGTTTTCCACGAGGATCTCCAGTGCGGCCAGCCCGCCGCCGGTGGTCACCTTGAGGCCGACTGCACCGTTGGCGTCGGTCAGGACTCCTGCGTAGTTGTTGTCGATCCACACATAGGCCCTGTCGTGCAGGCCCCGGATCCTGATGGTGGCCTCACCGGCGGGCAGCACGGCCTTGGCGCTGTAATGCACGAGTCCGCGGTCAAGACCCAATTTTTCAAAGGACAGCGGCTTGACACTTGAGACAGCCTCAAATGAACGGGTAAAGTCCAGCAGCGGGGTCCCGCGGGTCAAGGCGACAGTGCGGGCCGGGATCACGGGGGCGGGACGGGCCAGATGTGCAGGGACGGGTGTCGGTTCTCGTCCCGCCGCCGCAAAGAACACCTCACGCATGGCGTGGAATTTCTCGGTCAGCCGGCCGTCCTCGGCGATGGGTGCGTCAGAGTCGTAACTGGTGATGGTCGGCTGCATGGCACCGTCATGGTTTGCCCCGGAGAACAAACCAAAGTTGGTGCCGCCGTGGGCCATGTAGAGGCAGATCGAACCGCCAACATCGAGAATTTTACCGGCTTCTGCGGCGGCTTCCGCTGCGCTGCGGGTGTGGTGGTCTTCGCCCCAGTGGTCAAACCAGCCGTTCCAGAATTCAACATTGAAGAACGGTTCACCGGGTCGCCGGCGCGTCCAGACAGCGTCCGCTTCGGGGCCGCGTGAGCCCAGGGTCGCCGTCGCCCAGGTGTCCGGCAGGGTGCCGCCGTCAAGGAAATAGTCCGTGCCGCCGTCGGCCGTGAACAAGATTTCTGTGATGCCGCGCTCAAGCAGGGCCCGGCGGTTCCAGCGCAGGTATTCCTTGTCGTCGCCGTAGCTGCCGTATTCGTTTTCGATTTGGACGGCAATCACTGGCCCACCGTGACGGGCCTGGAGTGGTTCAATGACGGGCAGCAGGTGGTCGAACCACGC
The DNA here is from genome assembly GCF_052376555.1 of Specibacter sp. AOP5-B1-6. NCBI lineage: Bacteria > Bacillati > Actinomycetota > Actinomycetes > Micrococcales > Micrococcaceae > Specibacter > Specibacter sp. AOP5-B1-6. The sequence continues at coordinate 19,729 of NZ_JBQSVT010000036.1, read as the reverse complement.
CTCAACCGCGGTGGTGAACAACGGGTCGGACGAGCGCAGCACCATCTCGGGGTTGGAGATTGCCCAGGCCGGGAAACCGCCGTTGTCCCACTCGGCACAGATGTAGGGACCTGGCCGGACGATGACATCCAGCCCAGCTTCCCCGGCCAGGGTGATGAAGCGGGCCAGGTCCTGCCAACCGGTGAAATCAGGGGCGGCATCCTTGTACGGCTGGTGGAAATTCCAGGCCACGTAGGTGTCAAGGGTGTTGACGCCCAGCGCCACGAGCCGGTCAATCCTGTCCTGCCACTGGTCCGGATGGATCCTGAAATAGTGGACGGCCCCGGCGATGATGCGGTGCGGCACACCGTTCCGGAAGAGTTTCCGGTCGGCATAAGTCAGCGCAGGGGCAGGTGCCGCCGGGCCGGTTGCGGGACTTTCAAAAGTCTCGGGATGCACGGAGGTACCTGGGACAGCCGCACCAGGCGGGATGGGGAACGTTGACAACTAAACTCCTGGCAGTAATTTCTCAGGCTGAACTATTCCCCAGGCTGATCACAGACATTCTGTTACGGATAACAATTCTAGGCACACGGAACACCGAATAGGAAGCTGCCGCACCGTGATGGAACGAATTCACGGTATGTTACAAGTAAACAAATTACGCCCTCGCCGGCGCGTGATCCCGAAAAGCGCTGCGCGGGCCCGTTTCCAACCCACCCCAAGGAGCCGCATGAGTGCCAAGCAGTTCACCCGAGGACCGGCCATGCGGGACGTCGCAGCGGCGGCAGGCGTCTCCGCGCAGACAGTCTCCCGGGTGCTCAATGAGCACCCAAATGTCCAGGACAGCACACGGCGGCGGGTCCTGTCAGTGATGGAAGAGCTTGGCTATCGCAGGAACAACACCGCCCGTGCGCTCGTGACGGGCCGGTCGCACACCATCGGCGTCCTGACGCTGGCCACCAACAACTACTCACGGTCGTCGTTGGCCCTTGGCGTTGAACTTGGCGCCCGTGAAGCGGGCTATACGGTGAACTCGGTGACCTCCAGCCTCAGCGCCCAGGCCCTGACCGACGCCGTCAGCAGGCTGGTCCTTCAAGGCGTGGATGGCATCATCATCGCCGCCCCGCTGCAGGAGGCTGCGGCACAGGTCAACAAAATCACGGCTCGGATCCCCACCGTCAACACCGACGGATCATCCACGATGGGCGACAGGACCGTTGGCGTGGACCAGGATATCGCTGCGGTTCTGGCCACCCGGCACCTGTTGGAACTTGGACACAAAACGGTCTGGCATGTGGCCGGCCCCCTTGAGTGGTCCGATGCGGCAAGCCGCCTCAACAGCTGGCGCCGGACCTTGCAAGAGGCCGGCTGCGAGGTGCCGCCCGAGCTGCACGGCGATTGGAGCCCCGAATCCGGTTATCGCAACGGGCTCATCCTTGGCCGGATGCCCGACGTGACGGCAATTCTGGTGGCCAGCGATGAAATGGCGTTTGGCGTGCTGCGCGCACTGACGGAGCTGGGCCGGCGCGTCCCCGACGACGTTTCGGTGGTGGGCATCGACGACATTGATTTGGCAGCGTTCTCAAATCCGCCGCTGACCACCATTCGCCAGTCGTTCGAGGACACGGGCCGTCGTGCCGTGCAACGGTTGGTGGCCCAGATCGCCCATCCCGAGATTGCCGGGGGGCCCGGGCTGGTGGCGCCAACCCTCGTGGTGCGCGAAAGCACCGCTCCCCCGCCGGCGGGCGCCTAGCCCGGGTTGCCGACTACAGGCGCTCCGGCCCAGGCGCTCAACCACAGGCGCTTGTACGCAGCTACCCTCGGCCCGCGACAAGCAGCGGGATCCCAAAAATGGGGTCCTGCTGCAGGATTTGCACATCGTTGAACCCCAGGGCTGCCAGCTCCGATGTGAAGGCGAGCTGCAGGGCCGGCACATTGCTGCCCATGCCGCTGCCCAACACGATGGGCCCCGCAAGGTTCAACTGGCCCGCGACCTTGGCAGCCATGGCCGCCAGGTCCCTGGCTGCCTGATTGACCAAGGCCAGTGCGTGCACGTGGCCGCGCTCCGCAGCAGCAAAGATCACCGGTGAGGCAGCAGCCCAGTAGCGGCGGGTCGTCCCTTGGTGAAAATGGGCGATCAGCTCACCGGGTTCGGCAAGCCCGCAGTATTCCAGCAGCCCGGCCGTCAGCTCATCGACGGCTTCCGCGGAGTCCATCCGGCGCAGGCTGTAGCGGACAGCTTCACGGCCAAGCCAATAGCCGCTGCCCTCATCGCCGAGCAAATAGCCCCACCCCCCGGCGCGGGCTTGTTCCCCCTCCTGATTCACGCCCCAGGCGGCCGATCCAGTTCCTGCGATGACGGCGACGCCCGCGGTTGCCCCGGCGGCGGCGAGCAGCAGCCGGGTGTCATGCACCACGCTCACCTGCGCACCCGCAACGAAAGGTGTGATGAGGCTGGCAAGGGCTGCGGCGTCGTCGTCCGTGTCAACACCGCCGGCCCCGGCAAACACCTCGGTGGCCCCGACGGAGTCCAGCCCGGCAAACAGCGTGGCCATGTTTTCGGCGGCCGTCTCCGGGCTCACATTCTGGACGTTGGTGCTGCCCACGCTGACGTCGGAGGTGACGGCGCCGTCCGTCCACACGATGCCGCGGGTCTTCGATCCGCCAATGTCCAGGCCAACGAAGCGCGCGGGTGAGTTGGGTGCATATAAGGGGTTTGTCTTCACGGATCTAGACTAATGCCATGTTCAATACACCTTTGATCGCCGCGCCCATGGCAGGTGGAACCACGACGGCGGAGCTGGCCTTGGCTGCCCAGGGCGCCGGGGCCTTCGCGTTTGCAGCCGGGGGCTACAAGACCGCCGAGCAGCTCGCCGCCCACATTGCGCCGTTGCGCGCCACAGGCGTCGACTTTGGCGTGAACTTGTTTGTGCCGCGCACCTCACCGCCGGCAGTGGCACAGTCCGCAGCCCTGGCTGCCTACCGCACTGAGCTGCTGGCGGCGGCCGGCCGCTACGGAGCCGAGGTGCCCACCATGGCGCTGGCCGAGGACGATCCCCGCGTGCAGGATTTTTGGGCTGAGAAGATTGCCCTGCTGTTGTCGGACCCTGTTGCGGTGGTGAGTTTTACCTTTGGTTTGGCTCCCGCCCATGTGGTGGCACAGCTGCACAAAGTTGGCACCCGGGTGGTTGCCTCGGTGACAAGTGCTGTCGAAGCCGTGGCCGCAGCTGCGACTGGTGTCGACGCACTCGTGGTCCAGCACACCAATGCCGGCGGCCACACGGCAGCATTCCTGCCGGAACCTGCCCCGCTGGCTGCTGCCGGCCGCGCCGCGACATCCGCCGCCACCCTGCCCGAATTGATTACTGAGGTTCGCCGGTCCGTGGGGCTGCCGCTGGTGGGCGCCGGTGGGGTTTCACGCCCCGAGGATGCCACGGCGGCCTTGAACGCAGGAGCCGAAGCCGTGGCGATCGGCACCGCTCTCATCCGCACGGATGAAAGCGGCGCCCGGCCCCTGCACAAGGACGCCCTGGCAGATCCGGCCTACACCCGCACCGCCATGACACGGGCCTTCACGGGCAAGCCCGCCCGGGCACTCGTCAACGACTTTGTCCGGGACCACACCGAAACGGCACCCCAGGCCTATCCGGAGGTGCATTTCCTGACGGCTCCCCTGCGCGCAGCAGCCTCGGCCGCACACGACCCGCGCGCCCTGAACCTCTGGGCCGGCACCGGCTGGAAGTCAGCTGGCAGCGGTCCGGCAGCGGCCGTGGTTGACGGCTTCCTGCGCGGACTCTAGTTCCACGGGCCGCCCGGGCGCCAATGGACGGGTCAATTATTCGGCAATTTGCTAGTATGGCGAACTAACGGATGCCGCCTGAGGCATCGTTTCGGCAAACATTGTGAATCTTGGAGGATCCCATGGCTTCAGCCGCGAAGAACGTTCGGCGCGACAACCCCCAGGGGCAGTCGTCGCCGGACGCCCTTGACGCCGTCGACCGCCAGATCATTGACACGCTGGTGGCCGATGCCCGGATCACCAACAGGGACCTGGCCGACACCGTGGGAATCGCCCCCTCCACCGCCTTGATGCGCACACGCGCGCTCATGGAACGCGGTGCCATTGAGGGGTTTGAGGCAAAGCTGAACCTGGCGTCGATCGGCCGGGCGGTGCAGGCGCTGATAGCGGTGCGGCTGCGCGCCCACGACAGGGACCAGATCGACACCTTTACGGCCCGTGTTCCGCTGCTTCCCGAGGTGCTTTCCACGTTCCACACCTCGGGCTCCGTGGATTACCTGCTGCACATTGCCGTCCGCGACACCGATGCCCTGCGGGACTGGGTCCTGGACAACCTGACGACCGACCCCGTGGTGGGACACACCGAAACGACGCTTGTCTTCAAGCACATTCCGGGGCACACGGGCCCGCTGGACTAAGCGGCTGGCGCAGGCGAGTCGACGGCGGAGCGCACGTTTTCGCCCCGCCTCGCCCATAATGGGCAGGTGACCATCATTGACAACGCCGTGTATGTCGACGGCAAGCGCTTCGCCAATCCAGATAGCCTCGAGCAGACGTACGAGGTGATGGATGCCTGCAACGGGATGGCCTGGATTGGCATGTTCCGCCCGGACGCGGCCGAGATGACGTCGCTGACTGCGGAGTTTTCGCTGCACGAACTGGCAGTCGAGGACACCATCAAGGCCCATCAGCGTCCCAAGCTGGAAAGGTACGACGACGTCCTCTTCACCGTGCTTCGGCCCGCCAGATACATTGATGAGAGCGAGGCCGTTGAATTTGGCGAACTCCATGTTTTCACCGGCAAGGACTTTGTTGTCACCATTCGCCACGCGGAAACCCCGGGGCTGACGTCCACTCGGAGCCGGCTCGAGGCCGACCCCGAGCTGCTGGCCCTCGGCCCCGAGGCTGTCCTGTACGCGATCCTGGACCAGGTGGTTGACGACTACAAGCCGGTGGTGAACGGCCTGGAAAACGACATAGACGAGATTGAGGACCAGCTCTTCTCCGGCGATCCGCACGTGTCGCGGCGCATCTACCAGCTTTCGCGCGAGGTGATCCAGTTCCAGCGGGCCATCCACCCGCTGCAGGGCATGCTGGAACAGCTCAAGGCCGGCTTTGACAAGTACCAGGTCAATGTTGAACTGCAGCGCTACCTGCGCGATGTGGAAGACCACATTGACATCGTCAATGCCCGGGCGGATTCCTTCCGCCAGCTGCTGCAAAACGCGCTCACTGTTGACGGCACGTTGACGACCAACCGGCAAAACGAGGCCAGCGCCGCCGAGAACGAGCAGATGAAAAAGATCTCGTCCTGGGCTGCAATCCTGTTTGCCCCGTCGTTTGTGGGCGCCATCTACGGCATGAATTTTGACGTCATGCCCGAGCTGCATTGGGCGTTTGGCTACCCGTTCGCCTTGGCGTTGATGTTCCTTGTGGGCCTGACGATGTACTTGATCTTCAAAAGGAAGTCCTGGCTGTAGGCTCCCGTCCCATCACCAGCCGCGGCTCAGGTCCGGGCCAGGGCCGCGATGTCTTCCAGGAAGCCTGCCGCCACAGCATCACTGACGGTTGCCTTGGTCTCGGCGATCGTCTCCAGGTAATCTGCCGTCACCGGACCACGTGTTTGCGGACCGGCAGCGGTGGCGGCGGCGGCGTCGTCGAACATGGCTTTCTCCAACGCACGCTGGGACGCGCTGCGGGCCGCAAATTCGATGTCCGCCGGCGAGAACCCATCGCTGGCCGCCACCAAATTGGCCACATCGATGTGGTCCACAATGTGGGCGGGAATGAAACGATTCCACATGGCGGTGCGGGCCTGCTGGTCGGGCAGGCCGATGGGGATGACGTAGTCGAAACGGCCGTGGCGCAGGAACGCCGAATCCAGCGAGCGGATGAAGTTCGTCGCGCACACCAGCAGCCGGCCGGGCTGGTCGCGGAACGCCGGAATGATCTTCAACAGCTCGTTCGTGACCCCCTGCGTGGGCGAGGGCGGCTCCCCCGAACGCTGCGAGGCAATCTCCTCCACCTCGTCAATGAACACGACTGCGTGCTCAAGTTCGGCAATTTCCAAAAACGTCTGCCGCAGTGCCCCGGCCAGCCCACCGGGATCCCCCGCCAGTCGCGAGGGAAAAACCTCCACAAAGGGCCACTCAAGCCGGGACGCGATGGCCTTGGCGAAGGTCGTTTTTCCCGTGCCCGGAGGCCCAAAAAGTACGACAGCGCGGGGCGGCACCACACCAAACTCCTCCGCAAGTGCCGCCTCGGCGAGCGGCAAAACGAGCCGCCGTTCGAGCAGTTCCTTCTCCGCCGTCATGCCGGCGACGCGATCCCAGAGATCACGGGGCAATACCCGGCCACCCAATTCCTCCAACACGCCCAATTCCGCCCGCTGGACGGGGATGCGCCGCTCAAAGTAGCGCAGGTTTTTCTTCACCTCAAAGCCGCGGTTGCTGAACGCGTCCACGCGGGTTTCCGTCTCGGGCATGAGGGCGGAGAGTTTGTTCAGGCCGTGGGCCGCCATCCGGTTTTCCACCGCAGCCAGCAACAGGGTGCCAATGCCGCGTCCGCGGAAGTCCGGCAGCGTGGCCAGGAAGACAATCCAGCCCTGGTCGTGGGCGGCCCGCGCCACGGCCGCACCAATGATGCGGTCGCCCAGCACGGCCACAACTGCGTGGTCCTTTTCGCATGAGGCGAGCACCTCGGAAAGGTCATAGACCGGATCCACCCCGTTGTCACGCAGCGACTGCCACAGCTCGAGAATGCCTTCAACGTCCTGTGAATGAAAATCACGAATGGTCCATGCCGTCATGTCACTGCCGCTCCTTTGCGTTGGCCCGATCACAGCATCATGGCACAGCCGCGCGGGCGGCCGGAAATCTCCCGGCTGGAAGACCCCGCGTGGCGGGCGCCGGCGGGCGACGTGTCAGACATCACGGCCGGAACGGAAACAATGCGGACCCCTCGGGCGCTGTCCACCTATGAAGACGTTATTTCCAAGTACCAAGAAAGCCGGCCCATGAGCATTGACATTGCAAGCGAAATCGACCTCGACTCCGAACTGGTTTTGGACAGCACCGCAGCGGCGGCACTGTTCCTGGAGGCCCGCACGGCCAACAGCTGGGCCGACGAGGAGATCACCGATGAGACCCTGCAGGCTGTCTATGCCTTGACCAAAATGGGTCCCACGGCAATGAACATCCAGCCGCTGCGCATCTCCTGGATCCGTTCAGCCGAAGCCCGCGAGCGTTTGGTAACCCACATGGCGGACGGCAACAAGGCCAAGACGCTCACCGCCCCCATGGTGGCAGTGCTGAGCTACACCAACGAGTGGCACGAACTGCTCCCCACGACGGCTCCGCATGCCGCGTCGATGGTGCCGATGTTTGAAGAAAATGTTGAGACCCGCAACGCCATGGCCGCCAACAACGCGCACCTGCAGGCCGGCTACTTCATTCTTGCCGCCCGCTCTGCCGGGCTGGCAGCCGGCCCCATGACTGGTTTCGACGCTGAAGGCCTGAATGCAGAATTCAACGCCGATTCGCCCTTCAGCGCATTCATGGTGATCAACCTGGGCAAGCCCAACGGCGTTGTGGACCGTGCGCGCCTCCACCGCCTGGACTTCGACCTGGCCACCGCCACGCTCTAACAGATTCATCGCTGCCGGCCCTTGCGGGGTGCGGCGTCCCGACGCGCTGTCCGCGGTTTTCACCGCAGGCAGCGCGTTTTTGCTGCCATGACGCACACCCGCCGTCAGCGGCGGCTCAACTCCACCGGCGCTCCGCTCCAGGGGAAGCCCGGGGGGAAGCAAGCACCCTGCCGCTCTCCAGTGTGCCGGGGCTAGACTGGCGGCATGAATGCACATGCTCCCGCCCCCGTCACCGTCACGGTCACCGGGGCCGCAGGTCAGATTGGTTACGCGCTGTTGTTCCGGATTGCTTCAGGGGCCATGCTGGGCCCCGACGTCCCGGTCAGGCTGAACCTCCTTGAGGTCCCGCAGGCAGCCAAGGCAGCCGAGGGCACCGTGCTGGAATTGCTGGACTGCGCGTTCCCGCTGGTCGCAGGCATGGAAGTCTTTGATGATCCGGTCAAGGCCTTCGACGGCGCAAACGTCGCCATGCTGGTGGGCGCACGCCCGCGCGGGCCGGGCATGGAGCGGGCGGACCTGCTCAGTGCCAATGGTGGCATCTTTTCGGTGCAGGGCCGGGCGCTCAACGCCGGTGCTGCCGATGATTTGAAGGTTGTGGTGGTGGGCAACCCCGCCAACACCAATGCCTTGATTGCGGCCTCGCATGCCCCGGACATCCCGGCGTCGCGCTTCACGGCCATGACCCGGCTGGACCATGACCGTGCGGTGGCGCAGCTGGCGGCGAAGACCGGCACAGGCGTGGCCGCCATCAAGAGGCTGGCCATCTGGGGAAACCACTCAGCGTCCCAGTACCCCGACATCAGCCATGCCTCGGTTGATGGTGCACCGGCCACATCGCTGGTGGAACAATCCTGGATTGCCGACGAGTTCATCCCCCGGGTGGCCAAGCGCGGCGCCGAAATCATCTCCGTGCGCGGTGGTTCCTCCGCAGCCTCGGCCGCCAACGCCGCCGTCGAACACATGCGGCTCTGGGTCCACGGCACCCCGGAAGGCGATTGGACCAGCATGGCCGTCCCCTCCGACGGCTCCTATGGCGTGCCGGAAGGCCTTGTCAGTTCCTTCCCCGTCACCACCTCCGGCGGCAGCTGGAACATTGTGCAGGGCCTGGAGCTCAGCGACTTCTCGCGGACCAGAATCGAGGCCTCGGTGGCAGAACTGGTGGCCGAGCGCGATGCCGTGGCTGAACTCGGCCTGCTCTAACGCTGCTGCTCCAACGCTGCCGGCTCAGGCACCCGAGCCGGCAGCGTTTCAGCGACAGCGCCGTTCCGGAGTGCCCGAATTCAAGTTAGACGCCCCCACACCCTCTCGCTGAGAACGACGTCATGGGGGATTGCCTTGAGAACGGCCGCACTCGTCTCAATGCCCTGTTTGGACAGGATTTTTCGAAGGTATTCCCAATACGCAGTGACGGCCTCCTCCATGGTTTGGCTGCCATGGGGTTCATCCGGCCCCACCACGACGCGCGCCGTTGCCTGAATCCCCTCCGGGTTGGCCTCGGCCCACGGCTGGCTCGAATTCCAGCCGCGGTCATCCAACAGAGGCGCTGACTGCCCATTGTCCAGTTCAGCCTCATGAAGCACTGAGACTGACACCCCTTGGGAACGGGAATCCGCGTCGGTATCGACAACACTCACAAGCCGGCTTACTGAGACCATGTTCTGCTCCTGCTTTCGGGACATTGGAATCGGGAGTGCACTTTTGGACACCTCCAGGTGTGACGCGGGCGGCCGTCGGCTACTTCTTGCGGCCCCAAACAAAGTAGGCGATGGGCCCAGCAAAATTAATGAACGACGCCGCCACCCACCCCTTTCTTGAACCGTTGACTTGCGCCGGTGTTCTTTGGGCGATGTCCCGCAGGGCGGCACCCTGCAGGACGAACTGGAGAACCCCGACGGCCACGATTGCGCGCCGACTGCCCCTGCCCAGCTCGCTCCACTGCTTCCGCTTGTTCCGTGCCACGACGACTCCTTTTGTTGTGGTGATCAGTTCCCGTCCTGCTCAAGGACGGTGCATTCAAAAACCCAGGGCCGGCCCGAAATGGTGAGCCGGTGCCGGGCCCCTGGCCCTGTTTTTGTGCCTGTGGCCGCGCCCTCCGTCGCTGGGTAAGCCTCGTCACCGGCCCACATGACACCAATTGGCCGGGTACCGTCCCGGGGCATGAGCAGGTGTGTGTTGTACAAGAACGGCGACCCGGCCCCCGCCTCGGCGAGCGCCTGCGCGACGGAGGCTGCGCCGACGAGGTGGTGCAGGGTGACCCAGGTGGGAGGCACCAGCGTCATCTCACCGGCGGCATGGCGTTCCAAGGCCCGGGCCGGGCTGAGCCAGGCATGGCGTTGGTGCTCTTCGGGGTTGAGCACCACCAGCTCCGAAGCGGCCGGTGCCAGCATGAACCACGTCCTGAAGCGTCGCGGGATTGACTGCATGGGCGTCCACTGCGAGAGCCAGACCAACTCGTCGAGGGAGAGCCGTTGGCCGGTTTCCTCCGCCAGTTCGCGCAGGCCGGCCGCCCGTGCAGCGGCCAGCTCATCGAGTGCGGCGCCGAAGCTGTCCACGCGGTCTTCGGGGTCGACCTTTCCGCCGGGAAACACCCATGCCCCGCCAAAGGCCCTGCTCGTGCTGGAGCGCTCAAGCATGAGCGTCTCAAGGCCGGAATCGCTGTCGCGCAGCAAAACAACGGTGCAGGCATCTTCCAGCGGCGCAAGCTGTGCTTGTGGGTCCATTCAGCCATCGTATCCCCCGCCGCTCCCCATGCACCAAGGCTCACACCGGGCCTCCGCAGCCGCAGGACACACCCCCACTGAACCGTCGAATCGGGGCCCCACCAACGGCTGCTCAAAGTCCTGCCGCACACCCATTGCCGCAGACTATACACGCGAGTAGTCTGCTATTCATGAGTACAGCTCAGGAGGATCTCACGGGGCGGGCACGGCTCCGGGACGCCGCCATCGAGTGCTTTGCCGCACGGGGATTCGGCGAATCCCTCCGTGCCATTGCGGCACGGGCAGGTGTCTCGGCCGGACTGGTCCGCCACCACTTTGGGTCCAAGAAGGAGTTGCGCGCCGAGTGCGATTCCACCGTCCTGGACCGCTACCGCGTGTTCAAGAATGACAGCCTGAACACGCCACCCACCCGCTTGTTTGCGCAGTTGCCCGCCTCCCGCGACGGCGGCATGCTCATGGTTTACATCCTGCGCAGCGTCCAGGACGGCAGTGCGGCGGGGCGCACGTTTGTGGACAGCATGGTGGCCGAGGCCGTGGACTTCACCGCGGACGCCGTGGCCCGCGGGCTTGTTGTGCCCAGCCGCGACGAGCAGGCCCGCGCACGTTTCATGGTGCAGCAGTCCATCGGCAGCATGCTGGTGAACCTGGCCATGCGCCCGGAAGTTCAACTGGACGATTTTGCAACCGTCATGGACCAGTACATGGCCGACTCCATGCTCCCCACGCTGGAGGTTTACACGGAAGGCATCTTCACCGACCGTGCCTATCTTGATGAATATGTTGCCTATCTGGCCACAAACACCAACCCGCCCGCGGGCCTCGCGGGAGAAGCTGCAACAAGGTAAGGGAATCACCATGTCCAACACCGTTCCGGCAGTCGAGGTAGCAGGGCTGCACAAAAGGTTTGGAAGCACCACCGCCCTGGCAGGGTTGAACCTGCAGGTGGATGAAGGCACTGTCGCAGGATTTCTGGGGCCAAACGGCTCGGGCAAGTCCACCACCATCCGCATCCTGCTGGGTCTTTTGAGGTCCGACGGCGGGACCGCAAGCCTGCTGGGCGGCGATCCCTGGCGTGACGCCGTCGAGCTTCACCGGCGCATTGCCTACGTGCCCGGCGACGTCAGCCTGTGGCCCAACCTGACCGGAGGGCAGGCCATCGACATCCTTTCGAAGCTGCGCGGCGGCGTGGACAACGCCAAGCGCGACGGCCTGCTTGAGCGTTTCGAACTGGACCCCACCAAGAAGGCGCGCAGCTATTCCAAGGGAAACAGGCAAAAGGTGGCCCTCGTTGCCGGGCTGGCCTCCAACGCGGAACTGCTGATCCTTGATGAACCGACGTCGGGCCTTGACCCGCTCATGGAGCAGGTCTTCACGGACTGCATCCGCGAGGTGAAGGCGCAGGGCCGCAGCGTGCTGCTCTCCAGCCACATCTTCGCCGAGGTCGAAAAGCTGTGCGACACCGTCACCATCATCCGCGAGGGCAGGACGGTGGAGGCCGGCCGGCTCGCTGAGCTGCGGCATCTGCACCGCACCGTTGTCAACGTCCTGCTGAACTGCGACGCGTCCGTGCTTTCCGGGGTCCCCGGCGTGAACGAACTCAAGGCCAACGGCAACCACGCCACGTTCACTGTGGGCGAGGCCGAACTCGGCGGCGTGCTCGCTGCCATCTCCACGCTCAACCCGCGCCAGCTCGTCTCGAGCCCACCGTCGCTGGAGGACCTGTTCCTGCGCCACTACGGCGGCACCGCCTCACCAGGCACGACAGCCGGCGGCACCACTGGTACGGACTCAGCCTCGGCGCAGTCAGCGGGTGCGCGATGAGCATTGCAGCCGCCCGCCTCCACGCTGCTGCGGCTCCCTCCGCGGCAGGCACACTCGTCGGATTCGGCTTGTCCGTGCGGTTCATCCTGCGCCGCAATTGGTTGCGCCTGCTGATCTGGGCCCTGGTGCTGGCCGTCATGATCCCGGTCGTTTATTCCTCCCAGCAGGAAGCCTTTCCCACGCAGGCGGTCCGGGATGCCTACGCCAATGTGGCCAACACCCCGGCCATTGCCGCGATGACGGGTCTGCCCTATGCGGCCGGCAGCCTGGGCGGCATCCTCGTCATCAAAATCTGGATGACCCTCGCCGTCGCCTTGGGCTTCGCCGCCATCTTCCTGGTGACCCGCAACGGCCGTGCCGATGAGGAAGCCGGCCGCACCGAGCTGCTGCGCGGCTCCGCACTGGGACGGCACGCCTTCAGCCTGGCGAACTACGCGGTGGTGGGCGGGCTCTCCATCGCAACTGGCCTGCTGATCACGCTGCTGGCGCTGGCCGATAATCTGCCAACAGCTGGTTCTTGGGTGCTGGGCGGGTCGATCGCCGGCGTCGGGCTGGCGTTTGTCGGGGTTGCGGCACTCTGCGGGCAGCTGAGTTCCACCAGCAGGGGCGCGAACTCTCTCGGCGTGGCCGTGCTGGCCGTCTTTTATCTGGTCCGGGCCGTTGCGGATGTGAATGCGTCCGACACGAAGGTGACCGCCCTGAGCTGGTTCTCGCCGATCGGCTGGGGCCAGAACATGCGTTCGTTCTCCCAAGACACGTGGTGGCCGTTCCTGGCTCTGCTGGCCTTCGCCGCGGCCTGCTGTTTGCTGGCGCTGCGCATTGAAACCCGCCGGGACTTGGGGCAGGGCCTGCTGCCTGAACGCCGCGGACCGGGACGCGCCACCGCAGTGCTGGCCTCGCCCATTGGGCTGGCGCTTCGCCTGCAGCGTGCCACGCTTGTTTCCTGGTTGCTCGGCGCAATCGTGGCCGGGCTGTTCTTCGGCAGCGTTGCGAGGGCCATGACCACGGTGTTGGACCCGTCAAACTCATTTGCCCAGGCATTCCTGGGTGGGTCCCAGGACCTGCTCAACGGCATCATGGGCACCTTCGTGCTGTTCAACGCAATGCTGGCCGGCGCGTTTGCCCTGCAAAGCCTTTCAGGTGCCCGGGCAGAGGAATCCGGCGGAAGACTCGAGTCCCAATTGGCCGGTTCGCTCGCCCGCACCCGCTGGCTCGGCGCGCACATCGCCGTGGCCGCGGCAGGATCTGCCGTGATGCTGCTGCTCGGCGGCTGGCTCACCGGAGTCTCCTCCAACGGCGCCGCATCCGGCTCCGCACTGGCCGGGGCAAGCTTCGCCTACTGGCCGGCCGTGCTGTTGATGATGGGCGTGCTGCTGTTTCTGCACGGCTTTCTGCCCCGGCTGAGCGTCAGCCTGAGCTGGGCCGTGTACGGCATGTCCGTGGTGGTGGCCATGTTCGGGCCGTTGTTTTCCCTGTCCGAGGATGCCATCAAGGCCACCCCGTTCGGTGCCGTCCCTCGCATGCCGGCCGACAGCTTCTCGCTGGCGCCCCTCGCGGCCTTGACCTTGCTCGCCGTCGTGCTTGGGGTGCTGGGGATTTGGCGTTTCCGCAATCGCGACATCACAGCGGAGTAGCCTGAACATGACGGTTATCCGGCCGGGCACGACGCACAGGAGGAATCGTGGAATCAGGGACGTTGGGGCAGGCGTTGGAGCTTGAACACCGTGAGATTGACGGTGGCATCGAGGCATTTGTCGCTTCACTGGATGGCCCGGAGCTCGCACGGCCCGCCCCGCTGCTGGCGGCCCTGTCCGGCCTCCGCCGGCATATTTATCTGGAGGAGGAGTTCCTGTTTCCGCCGCTGAAGACCGCCGGGTTGATGGGTCCCATCTTTGTCATGCTGCGGGAGCACGGCCGGCTCTGGAAGCAGATGGACTCCATCGAGTCGTTACTGGCCGAATCGGCTGATGCCGCCGCACTGCGCACGGCCTGCACGTCATTGCTGGAGCTGCTGGACGCCCACAATTCCAAGGAGGAACCCATCTTTTACACGCAGGCAGACGGCATCCTTGACGAGGCCGCCACCGAGGAACTTCTCCATTTCCTCACTCAAGGCACGACGCCGGAGGGCTGGGTCTGCAGCGCCGCCTAGCCACCGTGTTGCGGGACCGCTCAGGGACGCTTTCCTGCTTCATGGGCTGCCAGGGTGGCTGAGGCCTCGTCGAGGAAATTGTCCACCCCGTTCTGGTCGTATCCCTGGGCGAATTTGGTCGAGGCAAAGCGCGCCGCAATCACGGCCTCGGCGGTCAATTGCCCGGGACGCCCGGATTCCCATTGCTGCAAGGACTTGGAGATTTCAATGATGAAGTCGTCCACGGCGGGCATGGAGTAGCCCTCACGGAATTTTGTGGTGGCAAACCGGATCTTGCTGAGCTCGGAGCTGTGCATGGTGTGGCCTTTGTTGTTGGGGGACCATCGTCTTTCCGCGATGGAGAATTGCTGGGCGTGTTGCCGTCAGCCGGCTGCAGCCAAAATGGCCCGGGCCAGGGGTCCGCCGGTGACGGCCCCCAAGTCACCATCCTCGACAAAAACAGCCACCGCAACGTCGCCCTGCGCGGCAATCACCCACGAGTGTGTGCGCGGCGGATCATCGGTGCCGTATTCAGCTGTCCCGGTCTTGCCAATCGCTTCGGCACCGGGCAGGTCACCGAGCATGTCCAGATAGCCGTCGGTGACGACCGCCCGCATCATTGTGCGCAGATCACCTGCTTCAGTGTCGGTCAATGCCGCGCCGTCAGCCGGCTTTGCCTTGCCGTCATGGCCGTCAACCAGCACGGGGACAACAGCGGAGCCCTTGACCACGGCCGACATCATCGCGGCCATGCCCAGCGGCGACACCTGCACCTTGCCCTGTCCAATCATTGACGCAGCATGTTCGGTCCCGGCCGAGTCCCGCGGCACATTGCCCATGAACGCCTGCAGGCCCAGATCGTTGGTCATGCCAACACCCAACGCGCCTGCCGCATCCGCCAGCTTGTCCTGGGGCAGATTTTCAAATTGTGAGACAAAGGCTGTGTTGCAGGAATGGGCGACGGCGGTGGTCAAGGACACTTCGCCGGTCGCCTCGGGCGCGTAGCCGGGAGCGTTGAGGAACTTCTTGCCGTCAGCGGTGAATTCGGGGGTGCAGCTCACTGTCGACGTCGGGGTCATGCCCTGCCGCAGCAGTCCCAGTGACGTAGCAATCTTGAACGTCGAGCCGGGGGCATATTGGCCAAGGAACGCTGTGTTGTAGCCCTGGCTGTCAGGGCCGTTGGCCGAGGCCAGAATGGCGCCTGTGGATGGGCGCATGACGACGATGGAGCTGGGCGTTTTCACACTTGACAGTGTGTCCTCGGCCGCGCTTTGCAGCGCCGGCACCAAGGTGGTCTTGACGTCCTTGCCATCAATCGGATCAACGGTGAAGAGGGCCCGCGGAGGCGAGTCGGAATCGGCCGGTGCGGTCCCGGCGTCGTCCGTGGGAGCAGCGTCCGTGGCGGCATCGCTGGATGTGGCAGCCGCTGGAATGGCACTGACGGTGACTCCGGGGGTGCCGGCCAGCTGCGTATCGAAGGCAGCCTGCAGGCCGCCGGAACCGACAAACTGTCCCGCCACAATCTTGCCCTCGGACTTTTCAATGTCCTCGGCCGATGCCTCGCGGACGGTGCCAAGGATGGCGGAGGCGAAGGTGCGCGAGGGTGCCAGCGGCATGGTTGATTCGGTGGCGAGGATGCCCTTGATGGCGTTGAGCTTGTCCTGATCCAGCGCCGTGAACGCGTCCTCGCGCAAGGTGATGGCGTCAACAAAAGCCACCGGGCCGTAGGCCTTGACCTTGGCGGCATAGCCTGCGGGGTCAATGTCGAGCATCCCGGCCAGTTCCTTCGCGGACGCTTCGGCCTCGGCTTCGTTCAGTCCGTCCTTGTTTATGCCAACGATGTGCACCGGCCGGTCCTTCACGATCGCCTCACCGTCAGCGGAGAGGATGCCGGCCCGTGTGCCGTAGCTGGTGCTGATCTTCAGACGCTCACCCGCTGCCAGTTTGGGTTCAACCATTTCCGGGGACCAGGTGATGGTCCAGTCCTTGCCGTCGCGTTTCATGTCGGCCCCGGTGGAATACGTCCACGGCTTTTCAACCTTGGGGAGCTTCCACGAGTAATCCAACGAGACGCGGGCAGTGTCATCCTTGATTTCGACGCCGCTGACGCTGACCGTCGGCCACACCGGGTCGATGCCCTTGGAAAGTTCTGTCAGTTCCTTCTGGACGTCGGCGCCAGGCTTGTCAAAGCTGAGGTCCCCGATGGTGTGGGTGGACAGGGCCTTGGCGAGGGCGTCTGCGGTGGATGTCCCGTCGTCCTGGGGTGAACACGCCGTTCCACCGAGAACAAGGCTAAGGGCAAGCAGCAAAACTGTGACGCGACGAATCATGGGCTCCCTGACGTTGGTATATGGCCCAGCCTACCCAATGCGCAGACTTCTTCTCCGCCGTGGGATGTCTGGTGCGGTGCGCGGTACGATGCGCGGTGAGCCTGCACGCCGGAGGCGGCTGCACTCTGGCGCGGGCACGGTCACTTGGGAAAGTTATTCCGACCCGTCTGATGGAGTTGGCACGTGGAGGCGTTCCTTTGCGGCCGTGGTTGCGTCCGTCATCTCGTGCAGGAATCGTTCCACGAAGGACAGTTCCTCGGGAGAGTACTTTTCCAGTGCTGCACCGAGTTCTGCCGCCAGGGGTGAAAACATCTGGCGCCCCACCACGCGGGCGGCATCGGTCATGGAAAGTTCCACCTGTCTCCGATCCACCTGTCCGCGGTGGCGGGTGACGTGTCCTGAATGCTCCAGTCGGTCGACAAGTGCCGTTACCGCCGGTGAGCTGAGGTTCAGTGCCTGCCCCAGCTTCCCTGGAGTCGGTGCTGCCGCATCCGCACCCGGGTTGAACAGGAAACCCAGGGCATTTAAGTCTGTCCGGTGCAGCCCGTTCACGGCAGCGGCCCGGTCAACATAGCGGTCTGATTCCATGGTGAATTCGCGCATCGCAGCAAGAAGTTCAGCGTGATTTCGGGAAGGTCTCATGTCCTCAATCTTCCCCCTAAAATCCAGATGGGAAGAAAAATCGTCATAAGGATTATAGACTGTCTCGATGATCGAAGTATTATTGTCATCATGAAGAACGCTGACTGGTCCCCCAAACGCTGGCTCCGCATTGCCCTGCCCTCCGTCTTGATCGTTGTCTGGCTGCTTGTCGCCGGTCTTGGCGGGCCTACTTTTGGCAAAATCTCTGATGTCTCCACCAACGATCAAGCCAGTTTCCTTCCTGCCAGCGCGGAATCCACGGTGGTTCGCGACTGGCAGCTGAAGTTCGTGGACAGCAACGTGATTCCCGCAGTTGTGCTTTTGACTGCCGAGGCCCCGTTGTCAGACTCCCAGCTGGGGGAAATCGCAGCGCTGTCCGAGAAGCTTGGCGCTGTCAGCGGCGTGCAGAAACCAGAACTGCCAGCCACCTCTGCCATTGCCGGGCCCATTCCCTCGGAAGACAAGAAGGCCGTGGAATTTCTGGTCCCCATCTCTGACACCGGCGAAATCAAGACTGTCGTGGGGGATTTGCGGGACGTCCTTAACGATTCCGCCCCCGACGGAGTGAGTACCTATGTCACGGGCCCGGCTGGCCTTACGGCGGATTTGGTCAGCGCCTTTGGCGGCATTGACGGCGTGTTGCTGCTGGTGGCCCTCCTGGCCGTATTTGTGATCCTGCTGGTTGTCTACCGTTCTGTGGTGCTGCCGCTGTTGGTGTTATTCACGTCCGTGGTGGCCCTGTGCGCATCCATCTTGGTCGTGTACTACATGGCCAGCTGGGATTGGATCAAGCTCAGCGGCCAAAGCCAGGGCATCCTGTCCATTCTGGTGATCGGCGCGGCCACCGACTATTCGCTGCTGATGGTGGCGCGATTCCGCGAGGCCCTGCACCAGGTTGATTCAAAATGGGCCGCGTTGGGACGCGCAATGCGCGGAGCGTGGGAACCCATCGTGGCTTCCGGATCCACGGTTATTTTGGCCATGCTCTGCCTGCTGTTCTCCGATCTGAACTCCAACCGGAGCCTGGGACCCATTGCGGCGATCGGCATACTCTTCTCGCTGCTTGCGGCCCTGACCTGCCTGCCTGCACTCCTGGTGTCTTTCGGCCGGGGAGCCTTCTGGCCCTTCAAGCCAAAGCTCTCGTCCGGCCATGAGCACAAGCATGAGGCCCTTGGCACTGCCGGCATGAACGCGATGACGAGCAATCAGGTCGAACACGGCCTCGCCGGGGTCGTCGGCATTTGGCGGCGCGTTGGTCTGTTGATTGCCCGAAAACCACGCCTGACATGGGTGGTGACCCTGGTTCTGCTTCTGGCGGCAAGCTCAGGAATTGTGCAGCTGCAGGCCAACGGGGTGTCACAGACTGAAGTCATTTTGGGCCAGAGCAATGCAGTTGACGGCCAACGTGCACTGGCGAAACACTTTGATGGCGGCAGCGGCAGCCCGGTGCTGATCATCGCGGACCAAGACAGCAAGGACCAGGTCCTGGCCGCCGTCGAAGGCACCGACGGGATCACTGAAGCCAGCATCTACACCGGCGGTGGCCGCCCCGACGCCGCGGCGGAGCCCGTGATCAAGGATGGGCGTGTGCTGATCAACGCCACACTGAAGGACCAGGCAGATTCCGATGCCGCCGAACAGGTCGTTGTTGAACTCCGCAAACAGTTGCCCGCGGTGGATGCTACTGCTTTGGTGGGCGGCGTGTCGGCAATTGCCTTGGACACCAACGTCACGGCGCAAAGTGACCTGTTCAAAATTGTGCCGCTCGTGCTGCTGGTTATACTCATCGTCCTCACCCTGCTGCTGCGCTCGATTGTTGCACCACTGCTGCTGATCGCCTCTGTGGTGCTTTCATATCTGGCCACGATGGGCGTTTCGGCGCTGGTCTTCAATCATGTGTTTGGTTTTCCGGGAGCCGATGCCACGGTCCCGCTGTTTGGGTTTGTCTTCCTGGTGGCCCTTGGCGTCGACTACAACATCTTCCTCATGACTCGCGTCCGAGAGGAGTCACTGCTCATGGGCACCCATGCTGGTGTGTTGCGCGGTCTGGGCAAAACGGGCGGAGTCATCACCTCCGCAGGTGTGGTGCTGGCGGCGACGTTTGCTGCCCTGGGAATTATTCCGCTGTTGTTCTTGGCGCAGCTGGCATTCATCGTGGCGTTTGGCGTACTGCTGGACACCGTCATTGTGCGATCACTGCTGGTGCCGGCACTGACCTACGACCTGGGCAACAGGGTGTGGTGGCCTGCCAAGGCTAGATTCGATGACGGGGAGAAAAAGGGAAACGAGCTCAGCCTGTCCGGCGGTTCATGATCGCTTCCATCGGGCGTCCCTTCCATAGCCCGGCGCGGGCCGGCTGAGAGTGTCTTTCCGAAGCCACCTACGCAACCGGGGGTTGTTTACTGCTCCGGTGCTGTTCACGCGATCGGGTGGAGCTGA
>NZ_JBQSVT010000035.1:0-39668 GCF_052376555.1 Specibacter sp. AOP5-B1-6 | reverse complement strand
GAATCCAGGGGAGTCTCCGGGCCTTCCTTGGTCAGCAGCAGTGTGTCCGTGCCGTCCGCGGAGGATTCGGCGGAGGAACCGGCCTCGGAGGAGGTGCCGGCGAGCCGCTCGGCTTCCATGCGTTCGGCCTCGGCGCCGCCAACGGCCTCGCCGCGGGCCACCATGCCGGAGGTGTCCGAAAGCGGGATGACTTTCATGAAGATGGCGAGCACCAGGGCGATCACCATGAAGGGGATCAGGTACCAGAACACGGGCGCCAGGGAGTCCGCGTAGGCGGTGATGATGCCGTCCTGGACAGTTTGCGGCAGCTCGTGGAGCACCTGCGGATCCAGGGTGGACATGGCGCCGCCGGCCTCCTCCGGCGAGGCGCCGGCGGCCGTGAAGACCTCCGTCAGGGATTCGGCAAGGCGCGTGGTGAACATGGCACCAAACACGGCCACGCCCAGGGACGAACCAACCTCACGGAAGTAGTTGTTGGTGCTGGTGGCGGTACCCAACTGGGCGGCCGGCACGGAGTTCTGCACCACGATGACCACGATCTGCATGATCAAGCCCAGGCCCGCACCAAACACGAACAGCTGGGCGCAAATGACCCACACGGCGGTGTCGGCGGACAACGTGGTCAACCACAGCATGGCGATGATCGTCAGGGTGGCGCCGGCAATCGGGAACGCCTTGTACTTTCCGGTCTTGGACATGCGGATACCGGACCAGATGGACGTGCCCATCAGGCCCACCATCATCGGCAGCATCAGCAGGCCGGAGACGGCCGCGGACGTGCCGGTCGACATTTGCAGGAACGTCGGCACAAACGCCAGGGCCGCGAACATGCCCATGCCCAGCACAAAACCAATGGCGGTGGAGTTCAGGAAGATCGGGTTCTTGAACAGCGACAGCGGGATGATGGGATCTTCCGCACGGGCCTCGGTGAAGATGAACAGTGCGATGGCCGCAATCATGCCGGCGCCCCAGGTCCACGTTGTGAGGGACGTCCAGCCGTCGGCCTTGCCGCCAAAGTCGGTGAAGAAGATCAAGCAGGTGGTGGCGATGGACAGGAACACCACGCCCATGTAGTCAATTTTCTTCGTGGCCTTTTTGGATGGCAGGGTCAGTGCGAAGAAGGCAACAATGAAGGCGGCAATGCCGATCGGGATGTTGATGTAAAAGGCCCATTCCCAGGTCAGGTGGTCCACGAAGTAGCCGCCCAGCAGGGGGCCGGCAACGGCGGCCAGGCCGAAGATGGCGCCGAGGGGGCCCATGTACTTGCCGCGGTCATTGGCCGGGACAATGTCGGCGATGATGGCCTGCGAGAGGATCATCAAGCCGCCGCCGCCGAGGCCCTGCATGGCACGGAAGATTACAAAGCCCCAGAAGTCGGTGGCAAAGGCGCAGCCGATGGAGGCCAGGGTGAAGATCGCAATGGCGGCCAGGAACAGGTTCCGGCGCCCGAGCATGTCACCGAGCTTGCCGTAGATCGGCATCACGATGGTGGTCGCCAACAGGTAGGCCGTGGTGATCCAGGTCTGGTGTTCCACACCGCCGAGCTTGCCCACGATGGTGGGCATGGCCGTTGAGACGATGGTTTGGTCGAGGCTGGAGAGCAGCATGCCCGCGATCAACGCGGAGAAGATGATCCAGATCCGTTTTTGAGTCAACAGGAGCGGCTGCCCTGCCTTTATGGCTGTACTCATCGAGATCCTTCGAAGGTTAATGTTGAAAAGTTGAAGAGTTGTTGGGCCGAGCGGAGGTTGTCGGCGAGGAGGTCCCCGAAAGAGGAGGAATTCTCCTCCGAAAAGAAGCTCTGGGCGGCGCGATGGGAGCACAGGCCGAAAAAGGCTGCGGCCGTGCCGGCAACCGGGTCGTCCGGGGGAAGCTGTTCACGCCGGGCAATCAACGCGGCAAATTCCTGCTCGCGGGTTTGGACGCTGCCCATCATCCGCATCATGAGCTGGGGTTCCACCTTCATGGCGGCGAGGAGGTCATTGATGTGTTCTCGGTCGAAATCCAGCTCGTCAACCATGGCGCAGGTGAGCCTGTGGAGATCGCGCAGCAGTGTGGTGCTCAGGCCGTGGGGGCCGCGTTCCACGCCCGAGTCAGGTGCGCCGCCCGCTTCAAAGGCGGCCATGGCCTCGGCCGGGAATTCATCCAGCAGGTGGCCGATGATGGCGTCTTCCTTGGACGGGAAGTAGTTGAAGAACGTTCGCCGGGACACGCCAACTTCTTCACACAGCTGCTCAATGGTGAAGCCGTTCAGCCCCTTGCGGGCAGTAAAAAGCCGCGCCGCCGCCGTAATGGCGGAGCGGGTGGCCTCGCGTTTGCGGGCTCGCAGGCCGTGCGCCTGGCAGGATTTTGCACTTTCACTCACAAAGTAAAAGTTTGCACTATTTTAATGAGAGTGCAAAATCTTTTCTGCGTGGAGTTCATCACACGCGCGTGGTGCTGAAGGAACCGGTGCGGGGGTGGTTGTTGCCATTTGCGGCCGGTAGACCGTGGGCGATTGGCAACAGCCACCCCCGCGACCTTAAAGCGCGACGGCGGGAGGTCACCTTTCGCAAAAAGGTGACCTCCCGCCGTCGCGGCCTCCCACTGCCCGGCAGCTCACTGATTCGGTGAGCTGAGCCGGCGAAGAAGGCGGATTACTTCGGGGCGACCGTCATGGCCAGCACGTCGAGCCCGGAGTCCAACTGCTCCAGCGTGATTTCGCCGCGGTCAACGAAGCCCAGGGCCAGGACGGCTTCACGGATGGTGAGGCCTTCCTTGATGGCGTGCTTGGCGATCTTGGAGCCATTTTCGTAACCGATGTACTTGTTCAGCGGTGTCACGATCGACGGTGACGCCTCGGCCAGGAAGCGTGCACGCTCAACGTTGGCGGTCAGCCCGTCAATCATCTTGTCGGCCATGATGCGGCTGGTGTTGGTCAGCAGGCGGATGGACTGCAGCAGGTTCGCGGCCATGACCGGGATGCCCACGTTCAGCTCAAAGGCGCCGTTGGTGGAGGACAGCGCGATGGTGGTGTCGTTGCCGATGACCTGGGCGGCAACCATGATGGCGGCCTCGGAGATGACCGGGTTGACCTTGCCGGGCATGATCGAGGAGCCGGGCTGCAGGTCGGGGATGGAGATTTCGCCCAGGCCGGTGTTGGGGCCCGAGCCCAACCAGCGCAGGTCGTTGTTGATCTTCATGATCGAGTAGGCGATGTTGCGCAGCTGGCCGGATGCCTCGATGAGGCCGTCACGGTTGGCCTGGGCCTCGAAGTGGTTGCGGGCCTCGGTCAGCGGCAGGCCGGAATCCTGGGCCAACAGGGCGATGACGCGCTGCGGGAAGCCTGCAGGGGTGTTGATGCCGGTACCGACGGCGGTGCCGCCGAGGGGGACCTCCGCCACGCGGGGCAGGGAGGACTCAACGCGCTCGATGCCATAGCGGACCTGGGCGGCGTAGCCGCCGAACTCCTGGCCGAGCGTGACGGGGGTGGCATCCATCAAGTGGGTGCGGCCCGACTTCACAACGGTGGCGAATTCGGCTTCCTTGCGTTCCAGCGACTCGGCCAGGTAGGCCAGGGCCGGAACAAGATCGTTGATCAAGGCGGAGGTCGCGGCAACGTGGACCGAGGTGGGGAACACGTCGTTGGAGGACTGCGAGGCGTTGACGTGGTCGTTGGGGTGGACGACCTTCTCGGAGCCGGCAGCCTTGAGCGCGCGGTTGGCCAGGGTCGCCAGGACCTCGTTCATGTTCATGTTCGAGGAAGTGCCGGAACCGGTCTGGAACACGTCGATGGGGAAGTCGCCGTCGAAGTCCCCGGCGATCACCTGGTCGGCAGCGGCCTCAATGGCGCGTGCCAGTTCAGAGTCCAAAACGCCCAGCTCGGCGTTGGTGGTGGCGGCAGCCTTCTTGATGCGTGCCAGTGCCGAAATGTGGGCCGACTCCAGTGTCATGCCCGAAATCGGGAAGTTTTCCACGGCGCGCTGCGTCTGTGCGCTGTACAGGGCGTTGGCCGGAACCCGGACCTCGCCCATCGTGTCGTGTTCAATGCGGAATTCTTGTGCGGTGCCCGCGGCAGTATCAGTCATGCATCCACCATATCGCCGCCACGCCCGGAGCTAAAAACCGTGTCCCGGGCGCGCACCCTCCGGCAAGCCCTGCCCACCCTGTCTCACCCCAGGAATGTCTCGCCAAAGGAATGCCTGAACACAGGAATGCCCGACGGCGGAAGGCAGCTTCCGCCGTCGGGCATCTGGAAAACAGTGGTTACTGGTGGATGGAACCGTTGCTGTAGACGAGGTCGGCGGTACCGTCGTCGAGGCGGTAGGTCAGGCCGATCACGGCGGTGCGCTGGCGGGCCACGGCGTTGGCGATGATGGGGGAGTTCTCCACGAGGCGGGCGGCCGTCTGCTTGACGTGTTCCTCGACCATGTCGTTGACGGTGCTGTCCTGGTCCTTGCGCAGGGAGGCGAGGACCGAGGGGGTGATGCGCTCCACGAGGTCGCGGACGAAACCAGCGGGCATATTGCCGGTGGCGACGGCGGACTTGGTGGCCGTGACGGCGCCGCAGCTGTCGTGGCCGAGCACCACAATCAGGGGCACCTCAAGGTACTCCACGCCGTATTCCAGCGAGCCGAGGGCGGTGTTGTCGACGACGTGCCCGGCGGTGCGGACCACGAAGGCGTCGCCGAGGCCAAGGTCGAAGATGATCTCGGCGGCCAGGCGCGAGTCGGAGCAGCCGAAAATCATGACGAAGGGGTGCTGCGTGGCCAGGAGTGAGGCCCGGCGGGTGGCATCCTGGTTGGGGTGGTTGGACGTGCCCTCCACAAACCGGGCGTTGCCGGCCATCAAGGTGTTCCAGGCCTCCGCCGGAGTGTGGGGATGCGCTGTCACCGCGTTGATGTTGCCGTCTTCTCCGCCGCTCATGATTTGCTGTCCTTTGTTGTAGGGGTGGTGCTTGCTTCGCTGCCGGCGCCCGGGGTGGTGGTTCCGGCGTCGAGGATCTTCGTGGACCCGGCTGCCAAGGCATCAAAGTCCTCGAAGTCGGCTGCGCCGGTGAGCACGATGGTGGTGGTTCCGCTGACGAGGACCAAACTGCGGTCGCCCTTAGGTTTATCACGGAGTTCCCACTCGTGCCCGGCTATGTTGCGGGTGCCCGTAACAGGGGCGTCCTGGGCCTGGGCGGCCGTCCACGTGGGGTTTGCCGTAATTGACTGGCGCAGCGCAATGAACGTGTCGGTTGGAGTGACATATCCAACGTCCCAGAACGCCACGCCGTCGGCGCCCGGCGGGTTCCAACGCGCATAGTTGGCGGACCAGCCGTCGGGGAGTGCAGGCGCCACAGGCGTGAACCCGGCCGTGTCCGCAGCATGGCCGGCGACGGCGGCAACATCGATGTGCGACCGGTAGCTGTCGGCCTTCTGCTGCGGATTGAGCCACACAATGACCAACACAATGGCCACTGTGGAGAACATCGCCAACAGCATGCCAACCACCGAGGCGTTGGCGCGTTTGGCGGCGCCGGCGGCAATAACGGGCTTGACGGGAGGGGTAGGGCTGGAATCACTCACCTGTCCATCTTCCCAGATCTGCGACGGCAATTTACCACGCGGGCGCGGACGTGGCGCAGCTCACCCGGGATCGGGCGGCGGGTTCGCCTATGATTGCTGGGTAGGCAAAAATACGGCAAGGGTGCGCACCGTCGCGCACGGCAAGACTGCACCTACCTGAACAACGGGGTTTATACGTGGCTGAAAAAGCAGCACAGATGGATTACTCACAACTGTCCCGGTCACTGGCCGTGGGCGACGACGAACCGGACCGGAACCTGGCCCTTGAGCTGGTGCGTGTCACCGAGGCTGCCGCCATCGCAGGCGGCCACTGGGTTGGCTACGGCGAGAAAAACCTGGCCGACGGCGCCGCAGTGGATGCCATGCGTTCCCTCCTGTCCACCGTTCACTTCAACGGTGTGGTGGTCATTGGCGAGGGCGAAAAAGATGAAGCCCCCATGCTCTTCAACGGCGAAGTGGTGGGTGACGGTTCCGGCCCCGAGTGCGACGTCGCCGTGGACCCCATCGACGGCACCCGCCTGACGGCCATGGGCATCAACAACGCCCTGGCCGTGCTGGCAGTGGCCGAGCGCGGCACCATGTTTGATCCCTCGGCCGTGTTCTACATGGAAAAGCTTGTCACCGGCCCCGAGGCTGCCGACATGGTTGACTTGCGCCTGCCCGTCAAGCAAAACCTGCACCTGATCGCCAAGGCCAAGGGCGTCAAGGTCAACCAGCTCACCGTCATGGTCCTTGACCGC
The DNA here is from genome assembly GCF_052376555.1 of Specibacter sp. AOP5-B1-6. Taxonomy (NCBI): domain Bacteria; kingdom Bacillati; phylum Actinomycetota; class Actinomycetes; order Micrococcales; family Micrococcaceae; genus Specibacter; species Specibacter sp. AOP5-B1-6. Next base: position 33,379 of record NZ_JBQSVT010000035.1, on the reverse strand, counting down.
GACCGCCACCAGCCGCTCATCCAGGACATCCGCGACGCCGGCGCCCGCACCAAAATCATTCTCGACGGCGACGTGGCCGGCGCCATTGCGGCCGCCCGCTCCGGCACCGGGGTCGATGCGCTCATGGGCATTGGCGGCACGCCCGAGGGCATCGTTGCAGCCTGTGCCATCAAGACCCTGGGCGGCGTCATCCAGGGCCGGCTCTGGCCCACGGATGATGATGAGAAGCAGAAGGCGCTCGACGCCGGACACGACCTGGACCGGGTCCTCTCCACCAATGATCTGGTCACCAGCGACAACTGCTACTTTGCGGCGACGGGCATCACCGACGGCGACCTGCTCAAGGGTGTGCGCTATGACAAGGGCCGGGTCCTGACTCAGTCAATCGTGATGCGTTCCAAGTCCGGGACCATCAGGTTCGTCGAGGGCGAGCACCAGGCCCACAAGTGGGAGACTTACGCCCGGCGCAGCTGATCCCTGCAGCGTGTTCCAGCATTCCCTCGGCGGCCATCCGGCCCACGGCGGCGGGCGGCCTTGGGGCGTCCATTACGCCGCCTGCGGAAATAGCGGAACACGCTGCTTTGCCGTTGGTCAAGCAGCGTGTTCCGCTCGTCAACGTGGCGCAGGCTTAGGGCTTCTGCAGCTTTTCCCGGACGCTGCCGGCGGTGGCACGGGCAGTTTTCAAGGCGCCGCGCAGAAGCGTCCGGGATTTCCGGGTGAAGCCGTAGGCGTTGTACATCAAACGGTTCACCGGCAGGTCCCAGGTTCCCGGATACTCCACCCCGGCGCCGCCAAAGGAACGCTTGAACCGGGAGAAACCAGCCCAGGCGTGGTCCGGTTCGTCCTCGGGGCTGACACCCCACATGTCGAATTCGGCCATTCCCGCGGCCTTCGCGTCAAGCATCATGGTCACGAGCAGCGGAATGCCGGCACTGAGCTTGCGGTGCGCGTCGTCGGCGGCCGCGTGCGCGTAGACGCGGGTGTCGGCGGTGTCGTACGACAACGCGGCGGCGATGGGGGTGCCGTCGAGCCGGGCGATGAAAAGTTTGGCCGCCCCGGCAGGCATAAGCACCTCTGCCGCCTTCGTCAGATACGTGTCGGTCTGGGCGGTGAAATCGGCCCGGCCGGAAACCTTCGCCAGGAAGCCGAGCAGTATCGGCAGGTCCGCCGGATCAGTGGAAATCTCGAAACTGACGCCTTTTTTGTGGATGTTGCGGTACAGGTTCCGGCTGGTGCTGCGCATCCCCTTCAGCAGCTCGGCCTCTTCCTCGCGCAGGTCAACCTTCCAGCTCAGGTGCGGCTGGACGTCGGCAGGGGCCCGGACCAGCCCTTTGGCGGTCAGGACCGTTGCGGCGTCGGCGCCCAGTCCGGCCGCGACCGGCTCCACCCGCACATAGTGGGCCCGCACCGAGCGGGCCAGCGCCGAGAGTGCCCGCAACGCCTCGGCCAGTTCCGGTTCTCCGTCGGCACACGGGCCGTAGGGTGCGTAAAGGTACATGCCCAGCGGGGTCTTTTCCTCGACGGCCAAAAAACTCCAGCCGGGTCCTTCCGCTTCGTGGACGGTTTTTCCCAGCCCTCGCTGGAATTCTGCCCAGATGGCTGTTTGCAGGATTGGTTTCATGCGTTGATTCCCTTGCAGGTCACGGCGAAGACCACCGAGGTTTCGCCGGTGGCATCGGCATGGGGATGCACCATGACGGGGTTTTCGGCGGCCGGCACAAACACCGAACCGCCGCGGTCGAGGACCATGTCGCCGCGTGGGGAATCAAGCAACACCGAACCGGCCACGGCCAGCACGATCAAGGGGCCGTTCTGGACTAGTGGCACGGGTGCTGAAGTTGCTGACATTTCCACGCGTTGGAGGGCGAACTCCGCGAACGGAGGTTCCCATACTTTTTGGCCCAGGTCGGTCTCCCGGGTGGGCACCACAGGGGCCCCGCTTGGCGTAAAGTCCACGGTTTCAAGCAGTTCGGGCACGTCGATGTGCTTGCCTGTCAGCCCGCCGCGCAAGACATTGTCCGACGTCGCCATGACCTCCAGCCCCAAGCCGCTCAAATAGGCGTGGATGTTTCCGGCTGGAAGGTAGATGGCGTCCCCGGGCTGCAGCGAGACCCTGTTCAGCAGCAGCGAGACCAGGACGCCGGAGTCCCCGGGATATTGCTTGGCAAGCTCAACCACGGTGTGCAGGCCGGCAGCCAGTTCGGTTCCGGCCAGGGCAGCCGCTTCCAAGGCGGGTGCTGCCAGCTCAACCAGGGCAGTGGTCTCGGCACCGCCGCCCACTAGGGTTTCAAAGGCGGCCCGCACCACGGCAGGGGCGGCCATGCGGGAGTTCAAGGTCATTTCCACCCGGCCAAGCAACTCGGGAACGTCAGCACCGGTGGCCTTGATGGCCGAACCAATGGTGCGGAAGAGCTCGGCGGCCTCGGCACAGGGGCGGAAACCGCAAAGCGCCTCAAACGGTGTGAGGGCCAGAATCATTTCCGGCTTGTGGTTCTCGTCCTTATAATTGCGGTGGGCCGCGTCGCGTGGAATCCCTGCGGCTTCTTCTGCCGCAAAGCGTTCCTGGGCACGGGCCAATGTGGGGTGCACCTGCAGGGACAGGGCCATGTCGGCGGCAAGCAGCTTCGCCAGGAAGGGCAGTTTGGCGCCAAAGGCCGCATACACTTCGTCGCCCAGGGCTGTGACGGGGTGTTCGGCGATCAGCCGGTCAAGCGCGACCGGGCCCTCCGGAGTGTTGGCAATGGATGGCGAATCGGGGTGGGCCCCCATCCACAACTCAGCTTCCGGGCCGCCGCTTGGCGCGGTGCCGAGAAGCTCCGCGATGGCAGTGCTGGAACCCCACGGGTAATCACGGGTGACATTGGTGAGTGCAAACATGCGAAATTTCTCCTGGTCCAAGACAAGCTGTAGATCGATTGAAAGTGGTTGCGGCCGGCACCGGCCTCGCTGGGCCGGCACCTGCCAAGCGGCGCCCGCCAACCGCGGCCGAAAATCCCGCCGCCCGCGGCAGGAATGCCAGACGGTGGCGGGCATTCCTGCCGGGCGTTGTCCCTAGCCGGGGGAGCAGGTGCCGTTGTTGACAAGCGCTGCCACCAACGCGTCGTCGTCGCCGTTGATGGCAAGCTGCTGCAGGTATTCGGCGGTGAGATCGGGCGACGGCGGAGCCGGTGCCTCGGTGACCGGGGCGGGCTCAGCCGGATCCACAGCTGGATCAGCGGCCGGATCAGCGGCTGGATCAGCCGGCGCATCGGAGCCCGCCGGTGACGTGTCCTGGCCGGCCGGGGGGTCGGCAGGAGCTGCCGGATGCAGCAGTTCCTGCACGCGCTGGTGGATTACGTCAAAGTCGGGGTAGGTGGGCATGTCCTGCGAGAAGTCCGGCGGGCCGATGGTCAGCCGGACAAGGTCGTGGGACTTGGCCTTCAACGCCAGGGAGGCGAAACTGCCCAACTGGCCGGACGGCAGGTCGGATTCCATGACCTTGGCGCCCGCCGCGGCGATTGCGTTGAACTTGGTCAGCACGGTGGCAGGGTCCATCTGGGCCAGGATGGCGGCCTGGATGCATTGCTGGCGCTGGCTGCGGCTGTAGTCGTTCGCCCATTCGCGGGAGCGGGCATACCACAGCGCGTGGTAACCATTGAGCGTCTGCACGCCCGGGGAGATCCAGCCGGTGGGCGGCAGATGCAGGCCGTTGCCGACGTCGTTGCCGCTGATCGGCACCCAGCCGCCCACATTGACCTTGACCCCGCCCAGGGCATCGATGAGTTGGGAGAAACCCGCCATGTCAATGAGCACGTAGCCCTGGATTCTCAGGCCCAGGACGCCGCCGGCCGCGTCCTTCATGGCGGCAGCGCCCGGATCCGCAGCGTCCGGATACAGATCGGCGTGATTGTCGGTGACATCCGTGTATAGGGAGTTGATAATGCAGTCGTCGCCGCAGTTGTACCCGTCCGGGTACACGCCCCACAACGGGGAGTCGGGGGAGAACTGCGCATTTTGCAGGTTTCGGGGAATGCTGATGGTCGCGGCCTGGCCGGTTTTCGCGTCGACACTGACCACGATGATGGAGTCGGGCCGGCGCCCGCTGCGGGCCTCCCCGGCATCACCGCCCATGACCAGGAAGTTGTAGCGTCCGTCAACGGGCTTCATGTCGGGGCCCGTCTGGAAAATGCTTGAAATCGCGTTGCGCCCGGAGTTGATCAGCATCGCGCCGTAACCAAGCGAGCCGCTGGTGACAACCATGAGCACAACCATGGCCCCGCTGACCAGCGCACGCATGCCCGGTGCCAGCAGGGCCGGCTTGATGATCGCCAGCGTGTTCAGGAACATGACCGCCCAGCCCACAGCCGCCGCCGCCAGCAATACGATGACCAGCAGCGATGTCAGCGGGGTGGTGAACAGGTTCAGCAGTGCCTCACGATTCACCAAGGCAAGCACGACGGCGGCAATCACCAATGCCCAGGCGGCGAAGGTGCAGCGCAGGGCAGTGCGGCCAAGGCGCTTGTTCCCGGCAACAACTTGAGCGGAGCCGGGCACGAACAATGTCAGCAGCAGCAGGAACCAGGCCCTTTTTGAGCGCGCGGGTGCCGATGCCGATTCCGGATAGCGGACCGGGTTTGTCAACACAGGCGGGCGGCTGGAGGCCCTGGTCACCTTGGGGCTGCTGAAACTCATGCGTTCGGGCCCGCGGCCTCCGCCGTGCCGCCCGGTTGCGGCAGGACGGCGAGTGGATAGGTGGCACCGGCCTTTTCACGCAGTGCCGAACCCTTGGCGGACGCCTGGTCGTTAAGCGACTGGGCAAAAATGGCCAGCTTTGACGCCAGCCCGGCTGCCAGCTCATCGGTGCCTGAAGCCAGCATGCGCACGGCCAGCAGGCCGGCATTGCGGGCACCGCCAATGGAAACGGCGGCCACGGGCACACCGGCAGGCATTTGCACGATTGACAGCAGGGAGTCCATCCCATCCAGGGTCTTCAGCGGGACGGGAACACCCACCACCGGAAGTGTCGTGACCGATGCCAGCATGCCCGGCAGGTGCGCGGCGCCGCCGGCACCGGCAATGATGACGCGGATGCCGCGGGAGGCGGCGTTTTGGCCGTAGGCAATCATTTCGGCCGGCATGCGGTGGGCCGAGACAACATCCGTTTCAAATGGAATGCCAAATTCCGAAAGTACCGCTGCGGCTGCCTCCATGACGGGCCAGTCCGAATCGGAACCCATGACAATGCCAACCAGGGCACGTCCAGCCGCGGCGCCGGCAGCCACGGCATTGCCGCCGGCGGAACTGTCGGCGGGCACCTCGGCCGCGGGGGTGGAAAGGTCAGTCATGGGTGTCTCCTTTTTCTGCTCCGTCACGGATGATGTTTGCCACGGTGGCGGCGCGGGCGCGGGCGGTTGCGACGTCGTCGTGCTTGGCAGCAATCACGTTGACGTGGCCAATCTTCCTGCCGGGGCGCACCGACTTGCCGTAGCTGTGCACCTTGACGGTGGGTTCGGCGGCCAGCGCCGCAGGGTAGGCACTAAAAAGATCCTGGTTGGCGCCGCCGAGGAAGTTTTTCATGACGACGATGTCGCCCAGGGCATCCGTGGCGCCCAGCGGGAGGTCCAGGACGGCGCGCAAATGCTGCTCAAACTGGCCGGTCACGGCACCGTCCATGGTCCAGTGTCCGGTGTTGTGGGGGCGCATGGCCAACTCGTTGATGAGGAATCCGGGCGCTCGGCCGGGCGTTTCGAAGAGCTCGGCCGCCATGACGCCGGTGACGCCAAGCTCGTTGGCGATCCGCAGGGCCGCGGCCTGCGCTGAAGCGGCAACCTCCGCGGCGATGGCGGGTGCCGGGGCGATTACTTCGTCGCACACGCCCTCCACCTGGATGGATTCCGCCACCGGCCAGGCGCGGGACTCTCCCGAGGGGGTGCGGGCAACCAGCGCGGAAAGCTCGCGGGAGAACCCGACCATTTCCTCCACGAGGAGCGGGCTCATGGCCTCGAACCAGTCGGCGGCCGCGGAAGCGTCAGCTGCGGAGCGCAGGACCTTGACGCCCTTGCCGTCGTACCCGCCGCGGGGCATCTTCAGCACGACAGGCCAGCCGTGGTTGTCGGCAAAAGCGGCAATGTCGGCCACGGAGGCCACCGCCGACCAGGCCGGATTGGGCAGGCCCAGGCGCTCGATGGCCGCCCGCATCACCAGCTTGTCCTGCGCGTTGAGCAACGCGTCGGGGCGCGGCTGGACATTGACGCCTTCGGCTATCAACGCCTGCAAATGCTCGCTGGGGACGTGTTCGTGGTCAAAGGTGAGCACGTCGACGCCGCGGGCAAAACCGCGCAGCGTGTCCAAGTCTGTGTAGTCGCCGACGGGTGCCTGGGCCACAACAGCCACGGCACAGACGTCGGGGGATTCAGCCAGGACACGCAATTCAAAACCAAGGGCCACGGCTGCTGGGGCCATCATGCGGGCAAGCTGCCCGCCGCCCACAACACCGATTACAGGAAAAGTCACAGTCCCCAGCGTACCGAAAGACTGCCCGGTTCAGTGCCTTTGAGCCCCCCGCGCCCCGGTGTTCACCGACAAATGTGGGCTAATTCCCAGTGCTTTGGCACCCTGCAGGGACAGTTCCGGTGCATTGAGGGCTTAGTATTTTATGAAGGCTGGGGCGTGCTGCGTCCGTTTTGGCCTGTAGCCCGACGGAGGACCATGTACCAATCACTCACCAGCCGCATCAAGGGCCTCATGGGCCTTTTTTGGCGTGAAGTCGCCAAATTTGGTGTGGTCGGCGGTGTCGCGTTTGTCATCGACACCGGCATTTACCTGTGGCTGCTCAGCGGCACCATGGGTGCCCACCCCACCCGGGCCAAGATCATCGCGGCAGCCGTGGCAACAGTTTTCTCCTGGCTGGCCAACCGTTATTGGACCTTCCGCCACCGCCGCCAGGCCAATGTGGTGCGTGAAGTGGTGTTGTTCATCATCATGAACGGCATCGGTTTGGGCATTGCTGCGGCCTGCGTTTACGTCTCGCACTGGGTGCTTGGCTTTGAATCCGCCACGGCCGACGTCATCGCCGGCTCCGTCGTCGGGCTTGTCCTGGGCACCATCTTCCGGTTCTTCGCCTACAGGTTCTGGGTCTTCACCGACGAACTTGACCAGGATCCCGGGTTCGCCAACGACCACAAGATTCTCGAAACCGAGGCCTAGCCCGCACTGGAGCGCGCCGGCCCGGCCTGACTTGCCCCGCTGTCCTAACCCAGGGTGATGTTTTCGCTGGTGCGCAGGTGGTCTGTGGGTTCCACATCGGTGTCGAGCAGAACCACCGAACCCCCTGCAGCCCAAATCTTCAGTGCTGCAGGCACGACGACGTCCCACCCCTCCCGCACTTGCAGCAGCACCCGCTGGGGTGCCTGGGCGTCGCTGTCCGGTTCCTGCTGCACGTCCGGCAGGAGCCGTTCGTAGCTGGTGGCGGCCGAACCGTGTTGCCAGGCGATGTGTGCCGGTGTCGGGGAATCGTCGGCAAAGAACTCATCTGCGTGTGCCCGCACATCCCCTGAGTAATCAAGCGTCCTGGGCGGCAGCTCACCCAGCCAGCGCATCTGCAGGGCCGGCAGGGCGACCGCCACGATCAAGGGGGCCGGGACTGCTGCGGCGAACTGCTCGTGGGCGCCGGCGGGATCCGTGGTGGCCACAATGTCCGGCACGGATCCGGCTGAGGCTCTTGTGGGTGTCGTGCTGGCCGTGGCCCCCACGGCCCATGTGGCCAGCAGCCAGACCAGGGAGCGCCAGTGCAGCGGTACGTCGAGCGCCACGACGGTGCCGGGTTCGGCGTCGAGCTCGTCAGCAAGGTAATTGGCGGTCTTGGCCACCCAGTTGTCCAGGACGCGGCCGGAGAATTCAACGCGTTCCGCGTCCGGGCCGTACCACGACAGCCGGGGGGATGTCGGATTCAAGGTGCGGAAGGAATGGAGCAGCTCGGTGGGAGAGGCCGGGTGGCTGGAGTTGTTTGGGCGGAGGTTCATACTTCCTCATCTTTCCACGTCCGCGCCAACCCCATCGATTGGACGAATCGTCACATTTGAGGTGATCTGCGTCTCATTCGTTTGCGCGTGGCGTGGAAAAGATCCCAAAAAAGGGCCACAACGCTGCAGGAACACGGGAAATCGCGCTTCCATGGGCGTGATTACGCGAATGTATTGGTATGAAATTGCCGGGCGTGGCGTGCGGGAAGAACCCGCTCCGCAGTGGTTATCATCCACCCCCCGCTTGACGTGAGCGACTTACATGGATGTAATTAGACCCACGAACCGCTGTTATTGGCACTGTAATCCGCACGTTGCGGAACCGAGGATTCGGGAAGCAGTATTGGCGGCTACATTCAGGAGGACGAAAATGGGGCAAGCTCAGCTGAGTGTGACAAATCTTCAAAATGATTCCGTGGCCGCACAGGCTGGTGTTTCCTACCAGTCCCGTGGTGTGCCGACGAATTGGTACGTGGACCCGGCAGACCCGGGTGCGGCCGCGTTCCACGAACGAGAAAACCGCCAGGCATTGGAAGATGCCGCAACGGCGTTCCTGACCTCGCACGAGGATGACGAGCCGGTTGTGGCCCATCCGGCGGGCGTCGAAGGGGTGGACAACGAGCCGGTCTGGATCGGTTTGAATCCCCAGCTTGAAGACTTCAGTGACGAAGGTGAACTAGGCTGGCAGACGGATGCATTGTGCGCACAGACTGACCCGGAGGCATTCTTCCCTGAAAAGGGTGGTTCCACGCGGGATGCCAAAAAAGTTTGTGGCGCCTGCAACGTCAAGGCGCAGTGCCTTGAATACGCTCTGGCCAATGATGAGCGGTTTGGAATCTGGGGTGGCCTGTCGGAGCGAGAGCGCCGGCGGCTGCGGAAGCGAGCGGTCTAATTCTTGAAGCAGTAAAAGTCACGGCCGTTCTGGTTGCCCACAACGGCGGTGCCTATCTCCCCACAGTATTGACGGCCCTTGCCGCGCAAACGCGATCAGCCGACCACGTGTTGGCTGCCGATGCAGGATCCACAGACAATTCGGGGGAGTTGCTGCGCAAGGAGTTGGGCGAACGCAACGTCATCTCCCTTGACGCGCGCAAGGGCTATGGTGCGGCCGTTGATGCAGTGCTTGAACACCAGGGTCGAACCCGTTCCGCTGTTGGCGTTTCCGCACGCGCCGGCGCGGCCGCCCCTGCCCGCAACGCGGCTTCCGGCGCGGCCGTGCCCGCCGGCGGCGTCGCTGTCCTGGATGGTCAACCTCCGGTCAGCAATGAATGGATTTGGCTGCTTCAGGACGATGCCGCCCCCGCCCCCGACGCCCTGCAACTGCTGCTGGAGGCCGCCGAGCGGGCCACCACGGCAACTGTTGTTGGCTGCAAGCAGCTTGACTGGGACAATCACAGGCGCCTGGTCGACGTCGGGCTCTGGGCCAACCAATGGTACGACAGGTTCTCACTTGTCGGCCTCGATGAGCAGGACCAGGGCCAATACGACCACCGGGCCGACATGTTCGCCGTCAACACGGCCGGCATGCTGGTGCGCAGGGACGTCTTTGAAAAAATGGGCGGCTTTGACCCGGCGCTGCCAGGTCCCGGTGATGACCTGGACTTTTGCGCCCGTGCCCGGCTGGCCGGCGACAGGGTCCTGATTGTCCCCGAAGCCCGCATGTTCCATGTGGTCCACCGGCCCAACGCCTTGGGATCCGCCGTGGCAGCCCGCAAGGCGGGAATCTTCCTGCGGCTCAAGCATGCCCAGGCCTGGGCCGTGCCGTTCCTGGCCGCCGGCACTTTTTTGGCCGCCATCTACTGGCTGGTTGCCGGGTTTGTCTTGAAGGCACCGGGCCATGCCGTCCGCATGTTCGCGGCCACGTGCGCGGGCCTCGTCCGCCCCGTCACGCTGCACCGGAGCAGGAAGTCCCTGGCGGGACAGCGGAGGAAACCGCGGTCTGTGCACAAGGGCCTGCTGGTGGAAAACCGGGTGGCACGTGCACACGTGAAAATGCTGCGGGAATCCGTTGGCCCGGATGAGGAAACCCCGCACGGCGCCCTGGACGGCCCGTCGATCCTGGAGCCAACAGGCGAAACCCACCAGGAAACGGTGGCGCCGCTGGCCGCCGTCAAGACGGCACCGATCGTCGGCGCCCTGGCCCTAGCCGTGCTGCTGACGATACTTTCACTTTCCGCCCTGTCGCGGTTCCTAGGCGTCCCCGCCTTGACCGGTGGAGCCATGCTGCCGGTCACGGAACGGATCGGTCAGGTATGGCAGCACGCCACCGATTGGTGGGTGTCCCTCGGTTCCGGTCTCCCCGGACGCGGCAACCCCTTTAACTTTGTTCTTGCGCTGCTCGGCTCCCTGGGCGGCAACGGCTCGGTCGCCGTCCTGTGGCTGGTCTTGTTGGCGCTTCCGCTGGCGGGACTGACCGCCTGGCTCGCAGCCGGTGCCCTGACCCGGCAGCGGTGGCCCCGCATTGTGGCGGGCCTGGCATGGGCCGGCGCTCCCGTGTTGCTGGTCGCCATGGGGCAGGGCCGCGTTGGTGCGCTGCTTGCCCACGTGCTCATCCCCTTGGTGATGCTTGGCCTGATCCGTGCCGTTGGCGGCGCCGTGGGCCCGGAGGTCAAGGAAATCATCATCCCGGGTGCCCTGGCCGGCTCCGCCACCACTTCCGTCGCCAAGATGGGACGCCCCGGCGTCGACGGCAATCCGTCCTGGACCGCAGCAGCAGCCGCAGGCCTGGCCCTCGCTGCGGTCACGGCAGCTGCGCCGAGCCTGCTGCCGGTGGCCGTGGTGGGAATTTTGGCCACCGCACTCCTGGTGGGCCGGCGCGGCAAAACAATTTGGTGGGCGTTGGTGCCCCCCGCTGCGCTCTTCCTCCCACTGGTCTGGTCTGCTTCGGCCAATCCCCGCGCGCTCCTGGCCGATCCGGGTGTGCCGCTGGCTTCGGCCCCCGGCCCGCTCTGGCAGCAGCTTTTGGGCTTCCCCGAACGGATCGACGCCACGCAGGGACTCCTTGGCCTGAGTGCTTTTGCCTCCGCCCCGTGGTGGACATGGGTGGCCGTGTTCCTCATTGGCGCACCCGTCGTTGTGGCGGCCATGGCGGCCCTCGTACTGCCGCTGCGCCGTGCGGCAACCGTGCGGACGCTCTGGCTCGTGGCGCTGCTGGCGCTGGCCGCAGCTTATGCCGGCAAGTTCATAGCTGTGGCGTTCGACGGCGTCACGCTGGTCACGCCGTTCAACGGACCGGCCGTCTCGCTCGCCTTTTTTGCCCTGCTGGGTGCGGGCGTGCTGGGGTTTGAGGCCGTCCACCGCCGTGCCTGGCACCCCTCATCCGGAGGAGTCCTGCTCCTGCCGGCCGACAAGCCCGGTACGGCTAAGCCCGGCACGGACAAAGCCGGCACAGAGAAGGCCGCGACAGGCAAGGCCGCCCCGAAAAAGTGGGGCAGCGACCGGCACCGGATTGCCAAGGGCACTGCTGTGACGCTCTCGGTGCTTCTTGTCGCCGCACCGATCGCAAGCCTGGGTCTTTGGAGCGCACAACAATTCTCAGCGCAACAAAATACGGCAGCACTGACGGGATCCTTCCTGCCACAGGCCGTGACCGCCGGAACGATTCCGGCAACAGCGGCCGACAGGGGAGCAGGGCCTGAGGCCAGCCGCACCATTGTCATGACCGTTTTGCCCGACGGCGGGGTGGAAGCGTCGCTGATGCAAGGTGACGGGACAACGCTGGATGCGATGTCAAGCATTGCCACCGCGGCACGCATCACCGGCGGGCCGGGCGCAGAGGTCATCGGCGACAGTGATGCTGCCACGGCTGCTTTTGAGGACAGCGTGGCTGCCATGCTGTCCAAGTCCGGCATTGATCCGCGTGCCGGGCTGCTTGACCTCGGTGTGGGCTTCGTGGTGCTGCGCGCAGGCGACACCGCCGCGGAGCTGTTGGCGGGGGAGCTTGAAGCTGTTCCCGGCCTGGACACCGTGGGCCCCACCGAATCGGGCTGGTTGTGGCGGGTAAAGCCGAGTTACGCAGATGCCGGAGAGACCGACGTCGTCAACCGGGTCAGGCTCGTGGATGCCAAGGGCGCCGCCGTTGCCCCGGTGGAATCGCAGGGACAAAACGTTGCCGCCGACATTCCGGCCGGCGAGGCCGAACGACGGGTCGTGCTGGCCGAACGGTCCGATCCAGGCTGGCAGGCATGGCTGGACGGCAAGCCGCTCAAGGCGGCCAGCGCGGACTGGGCGCAAGCCTTCGAGCTGCCGGCCGCCGCGGGACACTTGGAAATTCGTTATGTTCATCCGATGAACACGGTCCTTGGCCTGGTGCAGCTGGTCCTCTTTGGACTGACACTGCTGCTGGCCGTGCCCGTGCGTGCACGGCGCGGACGCACCGGGGCATACAGGGACGAAGCATCATTGCAAAAGGTTGGTAGAGGTGCCTGAGATCAAGGACAACAGCGCAGGGGACAATCTGCCTGACGGTGAATCGGTGCCGACGAACGGGCCCGCTGCGGCGAGTCAGCCGGCCGAGCCCGCAGCGAAGGCCGGGCCGGCTGAGACGGCTGTGCCCGCTGCGGCGGCTGCGGGGAAGAATCCCTTGGCGGACAGGAAGCCGGCGGGGAAGCAGGATGCTGCCCCGGCCACCGGTGTCGGCAAGTCACCTGTCGGCAAGACACCTGCCGGAAAGAGTGCTGCCGAGCCCAAGAGTGCTGCTGAGCCGGCTGCCGCCGGTGGCCGCAGGACAGTGCGCGGCCAGAAGGCCGGGCAGGGCAGGAAAACCGGCCGGAAGTCCGGCGACCGCACTGGCGCGACCACGGACAAACACGTGGCCGGCGCCGGGAAGCCAACGGCCGCACAAGGTGTGCGACGCGCCAAGGTCAAGGTACGCCGTCGTTGGCCGGCAGTTTTGGCTGGAACCGCCACACTGGCGTTGGCTGTGGGAGTGGTGGGGGCCGGGACTTTGTATCCGGGCGCCAATGCCACCACTGAAACCACGCCGGTGCCGCACCCATTGCCGGTGGGGGAGACCATGGCAAACTGCCAGGGACCCACGCAACTGTTGGCCGGATCGGCCGCTGGAGCGGATCCGGAATTCTCGGCGAATCCTTCGGACACCAAGACACTGCTCAACGCGGTGGTGCTCAGCGGCTCCACGGGTGAGCTGCCCGGTGCCGAAGTACAGTCCCTTGACGGCAAATCCTCGCCCCTTTTCACCGTGTCCGACGCCCCGTCGGGCCCGGTTGCAAGTCCGTCGGCGATGACTGGGGAGCCGAAGGAGAAGGCTCAGGTCGTGCGTGGAAAGGCCGCGGAGGCACCCTCTGTCCTGCGCGTGCAACCGTTGGGAGAGGAATCTTCCCAGGGCTCCGGTTCAGTTGTCGTCAATGCGGAGGACGGCGACCTTGCCGGATTGGCGGCTGCAACATGCCAAACACCCGCCAACGAGATGTGGCTGTCCGGTGCCAGCACGACGGTTGGCCGGACGGCGGTGCTCTCCATCGCCAACTCCTCGGCGAGCCCTGCCACAGTTTCACTTGACTTCTTCAGCGGCAATGGGCCGTTGCAGGCGCCTGCCGGAAAGGGACTGGTGGTTGACGCCGGCACGGTGCGTGCTGTCGTGCTTTCCGGCCTGGCCCCCGATCAGGACCTGCTCAGCGTGCACCTGAAAAGCGCCGGCGGTGCTGTCAGCGCCGTGATCCAGCAATCGGTCCTGCGCGGGCTGACACCAGGCGGGATCGACTACCTGGCCCCCGTGGGCGACCCGGCGTCGGCACTGACAATTCCGGGCGTGCGCGTCCAAAAACCAAGCGATGCAGCAAAAATTACGGCACAGTCCGGGTATGAGGATGCGGCCACGGCTCTCGAGGTGACAGTGCCGGGCGTGCGGGACTCGGTGGTTGAAGTCAAGGCGTACGGCTCTGACGGCCAGGTTGCCCTGCCCAACGGAGGTGTCTTCACTGCCGCGGCGGGAAAGGTCAGCGAGCTTTCGCTGGCAGGGCTGCCGCAAGGCACTTATTCGCTCAGTGTCAGTGCCGACGAGCCAGTGGCAGCGACGGCGCGTCTGGTCAACTCCACCAAGGCCGGTGAAGCCGTCGACATGGCGTATGTGCCTTCGGCGGAACGGCTGGGCAACACCCATCTTGTCTCGGTGCCGCAGAATGCAACCTCCAGCCTGGTCTTCTCGGCTCCTGAAGGTGCCGCCACCGTCAACCTGGTGCCGATCTCCGAAGACGGTGTCCTGGGCAAGGCCAAGGACATTGAGTTGAAGGCAGGAATCACGGCCAGCGTGAACCCGGCGGACTTGTTGGGCTCCGGAACTGCCGCAGTCCTGGTGTCGGTGTCGGGGGAGCCGACTTATGGCACCCAACTGCTGGGCAACAAGGACAGCGCCAACATCGCCGTGCTGCCCATCGCCGGAACGACGGCCGGCACCCAGGCAATCAACCTCAGGACAGGGTACTGACCGCCAGTTCCACCACAAATGCTCGATCACCGTTGCTTGCTTGGGAACCCCTGCGTTCCTGCGGTTCCTGCGCCAGCGAAGTGCCTCACTGACCTCGGAAGCGGCGGAACAAGGGATCAACGGTGCCGGGATCAACATTGAGCAACCCCGCGACCTGTTCGACCATCACTTCGTGCACCAATTCGCGCACTTGTCCGGGCGTATCGCAGAGGACTTCAACGGGGTGCCGGTAAATGGCGATGACGGTCGGTTCGGCAGGAGTGTCCCCGGCGGCCGGAATCCCGCGCGTGTACTTGCCCAGCGGTGCCTGGGCCCCCGAAGCGATGAGCGCTTCCAGCTGGTCCGGCACTTCTTCAACCAGATATTCAACAGTGGCCAGCGCATCAGGCCACAGGCTGCGCAGGCGATCTGCCGAATCGACCACCAGGTCCTCAAACTCTTCGCTGCGGGTGCGGGAGGCAGGCAGTTGCGCCGGGACCAGGGCGCCGCGCAGCCCCCGGCCATGCCTGTCGCGGCGCCGACGCAGGAACGGGCGTCCCTGCCCGGACACCGGCTGGTCGTTGCCGGAATCTTGCGGATCCAGGGTCACGGTGAACGATTGTTCGCTGTGTCGGGCGTTGAACTCCATCATTTCACTGTAAGCCCGGGAACGGGCAACGGGAAATATCGCCGCGGTAAGGGTAGTCTTGGGAATCGTGGGAACCCTTCGTCAATGCACCAGATCCGCCTGCCGAGAATCGGCCGTGGCCACTTTGACGTACGTGTATGCCGATTCAACAGCTGTTTTGGGGCCATTGGCAACGTTTGCCGAGCCGCACTGTTACGACTTGTGCGCCAAGCATTCTGCCCGGCTGACGGCACCTCTGGGGTGGGAAGTCATCCATCTGGCCCGTTCAGACAAACCACCCATGCCGGGACCGGACGATCTCCTGGCACTGGCCGACGCCGTCCGGGAAGCCGCCAACGCCGAACCTGACGACGCCGACGCGGGTGCAGCCCGGCGCGAAGTCCGCGGCAGCCTCGAACCTCCTGTCCACGCCCCGGGAGGCGCGAACACCGGCCGACGCGGCCACCTGCGCATTCTGCGCGACTAAAACATTGCCGGCTTGAACAATTCAGGAAACGGAAGACCATGGCGAAAATTAGCGAAAAGTTGATGTCGGTGCTGCGCTGCCCCGTCACCGGGTCCACACTGGTCCAGGATGGCAACGAACTTGTCAGCACAGCGAACGGGCCGGACGGAAGTCCGCTCCGTTACACAATCGATGAAGGCATCGCCCTGTTGCTGCGACCCGAACAAATCACCGCCTAAACGGACGGCGCAGGCAGTGTGCACTACCGAACCCGCAAAGGAGTTTTTCTCATGAGCGATTCCACCCCAGTGACCCTGACGCCGTCCAACTACAAGGTTGCCGACATTTCCCTGGCTGCCGCCGGGCGCCACCAGATCCGCCTCGCCGAGTTTGAAATGCCCGGCCTGATGAGCCTGCGCGAGGAATACCGGGACCGCCAGCCGCTGCTGGGCGCCCGCATCGCCGGATCCCTCCACATGACGGTGCAGACAGCCGTCCTCATTGAAACCTTGACGGCGTTGGGCGCCGAGGTCCGGTGGGCTTCCTGCAACATCTTTTCCACCCAGGACGAAGCAGCCGCTGCGGTCGTTGTTGGCACCGGCACCCCGGAGAATCCCACAGGCGTCCCGGTCTTCGCCTGGAAGGGCGAAACGCTGGAAGAGTACTGGTGGACTGCCCAGCAAATCCTGAGCTGGCCCGGAGCCGCTGGGGATCCGGCTGGGTCCTCCCTCCGGGGACCGAACATGATCCTGGACGACGGCGGGGACGCCACCATGCTGGTCCACAAGGGTGCCGAATTCGAGGCCGCCGGGGCCGTGCCGGAGACTTCCGCAGACGAGTCGGAGGAAGGCGCCGTCTTCCTGGCCGCCCTCCGCGACTCCCTCCAACAAGACAAAAACAAGTGGACGCGCATCGCCGCCGGGATCCGCGGCGTCACCGAGGAAACCACCACGGGCGTGCACCGCCTCTACCAGCTGGCAGCTGAGGGCAAACTGCTCTTCCCTGCCATCAACGTCAACGATTCCGTCACGAAGTCCAAGTTCGACAACAAGTACGGCATCCGCCATTCCCTGCCGGACGGCATCATGCGCGCAACGGACGTGCTCATCGGCGGCAAGGTCGCCGTCGTTTGCGGTTACGGCGACGTTGGCAAGGGCTCGGCCGAGGCGCTGCGCGGTCAGGGCGCACGGGTCATCGTCACCGAAATTGACCCGATCTGCGCGCTGCAGGCAGCCATGGACGGCTACCAGGTCGCCACGCTGGAAACCGTGCTTGGCCAGGGCGACATCTTCATCACGGCCACCGGCGGAAAAAACATCATCATGGCCGCCGACATGCTCAAGATGAAAAACAAGGCCATCGTCGGCAACATCGGCCACTTTGACAATGAGATCGACATGGCCGGGCTGGCCAAGCTCGACGGCGTGGCAAAAGTTCAGATCAAGCCGCAGGTCCACGAATGGGTCTTCGAAGCGGGCACCGACGCGGAACGCTCAATCATCATCCTGTCGGAGGGCCGGCTGCTGAACCTGGGCAACGCCACCGGCCACCCGTCGTTCGTCATGTCCAACTCCTTCACCAACCAGGTCATGGCCCAGATGGAAATTTTCACCAAGACCGGCACGGCCGGGTACGGCAAAGACGTCCATGTGCTGCCCAAGATCCTCGATGAAAAGGTCGCCCGCCTGCATCTGGCCGCACTGGGTGTTGAGCTGACGGTGCTCAGCGGCGAACAGGCCGCCTATCTGGACCTTGATCCGGCCGGACCGTACAAACCCAACCACTACCGCTACTAAAGCGCCGCTGCCACTGAAAGGACGCCATGACCTCACGCTGGGAAACCGTAGGGGACAATGTTCGGCGCAGGTGTGCCGAAAATCCCGGTCCGATGACGCTCGACGGGACAAATTCCTACGTGCTTGCCGCACCGAACGCGGCCGGCGTGGTGGTGGTTGATCCGGGCCCGCTCCTCGAGGGCCACCTCGCCGAGCTTGCCGGGGAAGGTTCCGTGGAGCTGATCCTCATCACCCACCGGCACGGCGACCACACCGACGGCAGCGCCGCCCTGCACCGGCTCACGGGTGCCCCCGTCCGTGCCCTTCTGCCGGAGTTTTGCCACCAGGGACCACCCCTGCACGACGGCGAGATCATCCAGGCGGGCGGCCTCACCATCGAGGTGCTCGCCACCCCGGGACACACCAGCGATTCGCTGTGCTTTGTGGTGAAGCACGACGGCGGCCGCGGCCTGGTCTTGACCGGAGACACGGTGCTGGGCCGGGGAACAACGGTGTTGGACCACCCCGACGGAAAACTGGGGGACTACCTGACATCGCTGGAGAAGCTGCGGCGGCTTGGTTCCCGGGCAGGTCACCCAGCCGGTCACCCAGCCGGTCACCCAGCCGGTTCCGCTCCCGCACTTCCCGGTGGTGGAGCGGTCATGCCCGTCCTGCCCGGTCATGGACCGGTCCTGCCCGACCTCGCCGCCGTGGTGGCGGGGTACCAGCGGCACCGGCAGGAGCGGCTGGCCCAGGTGCGCGCCGCCGTCGACGCCTTGCGGACCCGGCAAGGTGGTGAACCAACTGCCGCCGAGGTGGTTGCCGTGGTGTACGCCGATGTTCCCGCCAATGTGCTTGGAGCCGCGGAACTGTCCGTTCAGGCTCAGCTGGAATTCCTGCGCGGCTGAAGCGGGTCTCGGGGGAGCGGCTGACCGGCCACCTCGCCAACACTTTTGCGGAGCCGAAACTGAGACGCTTCCCGGATCGGAAAATGCGCACCGCGGCTGTTTCGGAGGGGAATGAGTCCCGATTTCCCGTGCCGCAGGCGTAAGATTTGGACGGCAGGATCACCAAACAAAGCCGCCGACCTTGTGGGACAGCCCACGAAACGGGAGTACGAATGCCTCAACCGGACCAGCCGAATCAAACCAAGAAGTCCCGCCGCGGCTTGCAGATCGCCTTGATCGCCGCACTGGCACTGGTTATTGCAGCCGTCAGCGTCGGGCCTGGCGTGGCACATTCCTGGCTCCCCACGGCGCAGTCCAACACCAACCAGGCTGGGACCGCAACGCCCTCGGCGGCCACCACAACGCCAGCGGCTCCGCCCGTAACCCTGACCCTGGCACCCAAGGCTGATGCCACCTTCGTCAACCCCGCAGCTGAGGTCACGGCCCTGGCCGAAAACGGCACCGTCTACAGCGCGGTGTTGAAGGAAAGCGACACAGGCGAAAACACTGACGGCGAGTTGTTCGTCAGCGGACGCAAATGGGTCAGCAGCGCGCCACTGAAGTTCGACACCGACTACACCTTCGACGTCACCACCCAAGACGAAAATGGCAATCGCTCCACCACCGTGAGCACCTTCAGCACCGTGCCGGCGTCGAACGAGGCAGACCTGGCCATGTTCCCGGCGGCCGACTCCACAGTTGGCGTGGCACAGCCGCTGCAATTCACCTTCAGCGAGCCGGTGGTCAACAAGGAAGCCGTGGAAAAGGCCATCTCCATTACGGCCTCCTCCGGGCAGAAGGGCGCCTTTCGCTGGTACTCGGACACATTGCTGAGATACCGTGCCGAGGATTTCTGGGCAGCCAATACAAAACTGACCGTCGACATGAAGCTCTTTGGTCTCGACATTGGCAACGGGCAGATCGGCAATTTCAACAAGACCAACGTTGTGCAGATTGGCGACCGTGTGGAAATGGTGGCCGACGCCGCGAATCTGCAGGCCAGCATCTACATCAACGGCGCACTGGTGAAGCAATACCCCGTCACCATGGGAGATGAGCGCTTCCCGTCCGCGTCCGGCTACCTCGTGGTGCTTTCAGACAAGCAGCGCTACGCCCACTTTGTGGCCTCCACCATCGGCCTCAAGCCCGGTGATCCTGCGAACTACGGCGAGGTCGACGTCGAGTACGCCACCCGGCTCACCCCCAGCGGTGAATTCATCCACCAGGCAACAGACAGTGCCGCCCCGTTCCTTGGCAGGGTCAACCTCTCGCACGGCTGCATCGGCATGTCCGCCGAAGGGGCCGGATGGGTGTTCAACAACATGACCACAGGCGATCTGGTCCACGTGGTGGGCAGCCCCAATGAGACCATCGCGCCCACCGACGGCTATGGCGACTGGAACATCCCCTTCGCGGAGTACGCACAGCGGTAGCCTTTGGCCCGGACACCCATTGGTTATCGAAATGTGACGCTGCCGCAATGTCCGGCGGCAGCGTCAGCCGTGCCCATGGCGTAAAATGATTAGTTGGCGTTGCATGCGTCACTGTTGGCGATTGTGGAATAAATCCACCGAATTGGGGAGTTTGCATGGCTCAGTTGAGAGAGACCCGGACACCTCGTCGAGGTTGGCGGGTCGCCTTGGTCTCCCTGGTTGCTTTTGGCATCGCAGCCGGCAGTGCCGGCTGCACCATGGAACCGGGATCGGCCGGCACTGACCCTTCGGCCACCTCATCCGCCAGCCCCGGCTCGTCCGCCAGCCCCGAGGAGCCACCCACGCCAACAGTTGCGGCCATCCCGGCCACCGTGGCGCTGAGCCCGGAAACAGGCGCAACCTTCGTGAACCCGGTCTCCGACGTGATTGCCGAGGTAACCAACGGCACGGTGCACCACGCGGTGTTGAAGGAAACAGCCACGGGCGCCGTCAGCGAAGGCGAGCTGGATCCCGACAGCAAAAAATGGACGGCAACGACCCCGCTGAAGTTTGACACCGCCTATACTTTCGACGTCACCGTCACTGACACGGCAGGGGCCAAGAGCACCGAGGTCAGCACCTTCAACACGGTTCCGGCATCACATGTGGCCGACGCCGCCCTGTACCCGGGCGCCGACTCCACAGTAGGCGTGGCCCAGCCTCTGGAGTTCAATTTCAGTGAACCCGTGGTGAACAAGGAAGCCGTCGAGAACGCCATCAAGATCACCACCAGCACGGGCCAAGTGGGGGCATTCCGCTGGTACACGGACCAGCTGGTTCGCTACCGTGCCGCCGAGTACTGGCCGGCCAACTCGCAAATCAACGTCGACATGCAGTTGCTGGGCATGGACATTGGCAACGGCATGATCGCCAACTTCAACAAAAATTACAACGTCAACATTGGCAACAAGGTTGTGATGGAGGCTGACGCGGCAAATATGAGCGTGAGCATCTTGATCAACGACCAGGTCGCACAGACCTTCCCCGCCACTTTGGGCGATGCAGACTTCCCGTCAGCCTCCGGCACCATGGTGCTCACAGCCGACAAACAGCGGTACGCAACGTTCAAGGCCGCCAGCATCGGCCTGAAGCCCGGCGACCCCGGAGACTATGGCTCGGTCGACGTCGAATATGCCACCCGACTGTCCAACAGCGGCATCTTCATCCACCAGGCCACCGAATCTGCCATGCCCTACCTGGGCGTTGCGAACCTGTCCCACGGCTGCATCGGGCTGTCGGCCGAGGGCGCGGGCTGGGTGTTTGAAAACATGGGCCCGGGCGACATCGTGAACACTGTCGGCACACCCAACGAGACCATCGCCCCCACCGACGGATTCGGTGACTGGAACATCCCGTTCGACCAATACGCGTCACGGTAGCCGGATTCAACGCTGGGTCCAGTACCGGACCCACCACCGCACTCGGGCACGGACTCTAGCGCCGGAACCCACATCTCTCACACCGTACCCGGGGCGGCTATTGGCCGCCCACGCCGTGGCGTTCGAGCTGCCCGCGCACCGAGGCCGCCCGCTGCGCCGCAACGTTCATGCGCTTGAATTCACGCTCCCGGCGTTCGGCAATCAATGATGACAAAAAGACTGCGGGGTCGGTTCCGGCCGCAGGCAGCGGGGCGACGTAGCGGCTGGCCTCGTTGGCCAGCTCCACGCCCAGGGAATGGCGTGAGGCGGCGGCCATGGCCGGGCCTTGGCGCAGGTACATGGAGATGCGCCGCGCCAGGGTGTCCGGCATGCGGCCAATGTCGGCCAGAGCCGCCCATTGGGCCAGTTGCGGAGCAACCGCGACCTGCAGCGGAACGGTCTTCGGCGCACGGTCCCGGATGGCGTAGGTTCCGGCCAGCATGTCACCGAGACGCTTGGATTTTTCGTTGAACAAGGACACCATGCAGGCCAGCGAACCGAACGTCATGTAGATTTCGAGAACTGCCAGCAGGGCACGGATCAGGGCGTGGCGGAAGCGGATGGATCCGCCGTCGTCCCGCACTATCCGCAGCCCCATGACAAGCTTCCCGAGGGATTTGCCGCGGCTGAGCGTCTCCACCGTGATCGGCACAATGACCAGCAGCGTCACCACGGCAACGAGCATGATCGCCCGGACGGCGGCCATGTCAACGACAAAGGGCAGCGCGCCAAGGAGCAGCAACAGCCCCAAACCAACCAGGAGGGTGGCCAGGACGTCGATGGCGGTGGCGAGTGAACGGGCGGCAAAAGATGCGGGCCGAAGCTCAAGGACGACGGCTTCGCCGGTGATGATGGCGGACATTCATCCAGTCTATCCACGCCGCGGGGCCGGCGAGCGATAGGCTGGGACGAATGGACATGGATGCCTTTACGACAGTGCACGGCCCGCAATGGGAGCGGCTCAAGGAGCTTGCCCGGAAACGGCGCCTGAGCGGTGCCGAGGCCGACGAGCTGCTGGAGCTCTACCAAAGCGTGTCGGCCCAGCTGTCGTTGATCCGGTCGGTGGCGGCGGAGA
This sequence comes from Specibacter sp. AOP5-B1-6, assembly GCF_052376555.1. Classification (NCBI taxonomy): domain Bacteria; kingdom Bacillati; phylum Actinomycetota; class Actinomycetes; order Micrococcales; family Micrococcaceae; genus Specibacter; species Specibacter sp. AOP5-B1-6. Next base: position 11,174 of record NZ_JBQSVT010000035.1, on the reverse strand, counting down.
GCGCCTTGTCGGCGTCGTTGTCAGCAACCCTGGCCAACGCCAGAACCCGGTTCACGGGTGCCAAATCGAATTTCTTTGTCGACACGGCGCGCTTCTTTGTCATCTCGCTGCCCGCGGCGTTTTACCGTTTGCGTTGGCTGACGGTGATTGTTGGCGCTGTTTTTGTTCTCATCGGGACCTTGTTTGCCGTGTGGACGGCATCCAATCCCGGCGTCATGGCGGCCATGGGCAGCGACAAGCAGCTGCAGCAGCTGGTCGACCATGACTTTGTGGCTTATTATTCGGAAAACCCGGCGGCCTCGTTTGCCGGGGCAGTCTGGACCAACAACGCCTGGATTGCCGCCCAATGCGTGGCGTTTGGGATCACCGGGGTTTTCATCCCGTATTCAATTTTCATGAATGCCCAAAACATCGGCATGACGGCCGGGGTCATGTTCGCCTTTGACCGGGGCGACGTGTTCTTCAGCTACATCCTGCCGCACGGCTTCATGGAGCTCTCCGCAATCTTCATCGCCGCCGCGGCGGGACTGCGGATCTTCTGGGCGTGGGTGAGCCCCGGCCCGCAAACACGCCTCAATTCGCTGGCCCGGGAAGGCCGCGCGCTGATCACCGTAGCCGCCGGCCTGGTGCTGGTGTTGTTCGTGTCCGGCCTTGTCGAAGCGTTTGTGACGCCCAGCCCGCTGCCCGTTTGGGCCAAGATCAGCATCGGCGCCCTGGTGCTCGCCGCCTATTGGGCCTACACCTTGATTTTGGGCGGCAGGGCTGCCAGATCAGGTGAGACAGGTGACCTTGACGCGGACGACGCCGGAGCCTCCGTGCGCTCGGCCTGAGACCTGGTCCGTGGCAGGGTTGCCGGACAGGAGCGCATAGGACCGGCCAGCAAGCCCGGGCCGCATTGACAGCAGTCGCCGGGAACAAGAAGCCGGTCGACAACGAGGGGGAGTGCAGTGGCAGTTGGCGACAGGATCGGCAGGGCGGGGTTGGCAGTGCTGCTCCTTGCCGCCTTGGTATTGTCCCTGAGCGGCTGCCTTGGCGCATCCTCGTCCGCATCCGATTCGGGAGCCGAGGCCGGGAGCCCGACCCTTCCTGCGGAAGTCCAGCAGGCCGGAACAGCCATGGTGGAACTGGCGCTGACCGCGGACAACGTCACGGACGTGCAGGCGAACTACGCCTCTCCGGCGGATGGCACCACGAACGGGATGGTTGGCAGCCCCCGGGCGCTCTGGGAGATTGCCCTGACCGTCAAATTGGCCGCTGGCGTCTCCACCCCTGCTGCGCTTGTCACCGCGCGCACGGTGGGCAACCACGTCATGAGGTGGTCCGAGGAATACCGGCTCGTGGTGACGCTGGAAAACAATGACGGATCCGTCTCGGCCGTGACTCACCAGTCCCGGCCAACCGTGGACACCCTGGGCGACAACTTCAGCCAGACCTCATACTTTTCCGATGCCGTTGACTACCGCGGCTACCCCGGGGTCAGATCCGCAGCCATTGACGGCAGCGGCCATGCCAGTGTCAGAATGCACGACGTCGACCAGCTGCCCCCAACCATGGCGGCCCTGCAGTTGAAGCGGCTGCCCGAAATTGTGCTCTCAGCCGGGTCCGCCACCGCGACACTGGACCTGGCCGGCGGGTGGCTGGGGCCGGAGGCCCTGGACTTGATCGGCACCTTGGCCGGCACCCAACCCGTGAAATCGCTTGAAGTACGGAAACCATTCCGGTCAACGGAACTGGCACTGTCCCTGTCCTTGGAGACGGGCACCCGGGAAGACGCGCAGTCGATTGAACAGCTCATCAAAACCACCCCCATTCATCGGGAGCATAACGAAGACGTTCTCGGCAGCTATGTGGTTAATTACGGGGAAGCGGAAGCCGACATCCATGGGGACCGCACCCGGCCCAGCCTGTCAGGGCAGCTGAATTACTCGGCTGCGCAGTCCGGGGAAGCCGCGCATCCCGGAGAAGCAGAAGAATCCGATACGCCTGCCACGGACCCCGGTGCGACGCCGCAGGCCCCAGGCGGCTCTCCCGAATGCCGGACAGACCAGGTGTCGGGCGCCGTCGAAGGCCGGGTTGAAGCGGGGTTGGGACATCGGGCCATGAAGTTGGTGCTGTCCAACCTGAGCGAAACAAGCTGTTCGGTGCGTGGCTACCCGACTGTCACCTTTCAGGCACCTGACGGTACGGACATGCCCGTGACCCTCGTCAATGGTTCCTCCTACATGTTCTCCGATCCGGGCCCGGCCACCATCATCCTGGCACCCGGCGGCACGGCCTGGGCCATGCTCCATTGGGGCGCCAACTCCACGAGCCAGGGCCTCACGCTGCCGAAGTTCATCGCTGTCGCACCCGCCGGAAACGGGGATTTTACTGCCAGAACCGAGCTGTATGACGTTCCGGACATCATCGACGGCAGCGAAATCAAGGTCTCGGCGTGGAGCTGGCCAAACGCCGAAGCATTTAGATAGTCCGGCCCCAGCGCGCTTAAGTGCCGGCCGGGGGTGCAGTATGGGGACATGGGACACGAAGCCGGCAACCCCGGCAATTCCGGAAGCGCGGCAGTTGGGGGCGTGGCCGGTCCGGCGGGCAGCCTGCCGGTCCATCCTTGGCGCCGCTTTGTAGCCGTGGGAGATTCCTTCACCGAGGGCTTGGATGACCCGGATCCGCGACGTCCGGGGTCTTACCGTGGCTGGGCAGACCGTGTTGCCGAGGAACTCAGTGTTGGTGTTGGCGACTTTGCCTATGCCAACCTGGCCGTGCGCGGGCAGGTGCTGCACGAGGTTGTCGACAGTCAGCTGGGCCCGGCCCTGACGCTCAAGCCGGACCTGGTGTCACTCCAGGCAGGCGGCAACGACCTGCTGCACGCGGGCGCCGATCCGGATAAACTGGCGGCCATTTTGGAAGGCGCCGTGGAAAGCCTGAGCTTCCAGGGCGTGACGGTGTTGATTTTTGTCGGCCCTGATTCGGGCCGGTCAACGGTGCTGGGCCAGTTTCGCACGAAGATTGCCGTCTACAACGAGAACCTGCGCAGCATTGCCGAACACCACGACGCCTTGATCGCTGACCTGTGGGCGATGACGGAATTGCACGATCCGCGGATGTGGGGCGCGGACCGGCTGCACCCGTCGTCCATGGGACACCACGCCGTGGCGGCCATGGTGCTGGAAACACTGAACGTGCCGCATTCGCTCGTGCCGCTGCGGCCCAAGCCTCTGCCGGAGCAGAGCTGGCGTGAGGCCCGTGCGGGGGACGTCCTCTGGGCCCGTGAGTATCTGGTGCCCTGGATGCTCAACGGCATCCGGCACCAATCTCCCAGCGCCGGGTTCTCCGCCAAACGCCCCGTGCCGGCACCGATCGACGAAGCCGTCCCAGGATCTGTGGAGCCGGGATCGCTGGGGCAGGCATCCGCACCACACCCATCCGCACCACACCCATCCGCGCCGCACCCTTCCGCGCCGCACCCATCCGCAGCCGCCGAATCCACGCACCTCAAACGGGGCCGGATCTTTGGCAACGCGGTCCCGCCTCCTGCGGAGTAGCCGCCGGCCCGGGAATGTCGCTGCCCTGCTGGGTGCGGACTGGGTATCTGGTGACATTTTGGCATCGGCGCGGGGTGGCAGACCCCGGCGGTGCTGGTGGGCCGGTATCCTTTCGACTTGTGACCGAGAATTCAAAGCCCCAGGACTCTGCCAACAGCGCGGCCCCGCACACGACCCCGTCGGACCGTGCTGGTGAACCTGCGGCCGCCCAGTCCGCAGCGGCGGAGAAGCCTGTGGCCGACCTGCCCACAGCACCGGATAAGCCCGCGGCCACCGAGCAGTTCCGTGCAGTCGACAAGACCAGTCCGCGCCGGGCCGGCGCCGTGCCCACGGACCCCTCGGCGACCGGTGCAACCACCAGGATCAAGATCGACGGTGCTGCCGACGCTGAGCCCGAGCCCATGCGCCCGGCCGGCAGGATGCCGCGCCTGCCCAGCGACGACGAGATTGCTGCCGCACTGTCAAAGAGCATCAGCGAGGCGGATTCGTCAGCCCCGGTCGAGCCCAACCCCACAACCGTGATCACGCGTCGCCCGTCTGCCGAGGAAGTGGCCAAACGCCAAGCGGCCATGGAAAAAGCTGCCAACACCAAACCGGTGCTGACGCGCGTGTTCCAGGTCCTGATCGCCGTTTTTTATCCGATCGTGTTGTTGGTGCTCTCCATCCGCGTGGTCACCTCCTCGGTCTTCCTCTGGGCTGAATACCACCGCCCCGGTTTCCCCGCAGACTCCTTTGGATTCAGCACCGAGGACCGGGTGACCTACGGTTCGTACACCATCGACTACCTGCTGAACTTCACCGCGCCACGGTACCTGGGCGACCTTGTCGATGCCGCAGGAAAACCGTTGTTCCTGGCCAGCGAGGTTGGCCACATGGCCGACGTCAAGGGCGTCATCGTCATGGCGTTCCTTGCCGGACTGGTGCTGGCGATCGTGATGGTGATCGGCATGATCTACCTGTCGCGGCGAGCCCCCGGCGGAATCCGCCGCGGCTTGTTCGCCGGTTCCATTGCCACCCTGGCCGTGATCCTGGCCCTGGGCGTGTTGGCCGTGGCCGGTTGGGAACAGTTCTTCACGGAATTCCACAAGATTTTCTTCGCCGACGGCACTTGGACGTTCTACACCGACGACACCTTGATCCGCTTGTTCCCCAGCCAGTTCTGGATGGATGCGGGCATCTTCATCGGCGCGTTCGTGCTGGTGGTCTCCTCGTTGACGCTGGCGTTCACCTGGCCCACCAAGGACCGCCGCCAAGCCGTCAGCGCGGCCACGCGTCCGGGGCGCAGGGCCGCCCAGCCCGACACGGCTGCCTAACCAGGCGGGGGCGCCCAGCCTCATCGGCTGACCTGCCACATCGACCCTCCGGTCCTGCGCGGCTGTCCAGCCACACAGGGCAGGGCCCATTAAAGCAGTACGACGGCGGCCAGCTCGGCCGCCGCCGTACTACTTTAACAAGTGGTGGATGGGCCCACGCCGCCGGGGTTCCCTGGCCGAGGTACGTGGTTAAGCAGGCGGTGGGTGGGCCCACGCCGCCGGGGTTCCCTGGCCGAGGTACGTGGTTAAGGGTGGCGGTGGCGGTGGGGACTAGATCCAGCTGGGGAGCCACATGTGTTGGCGCCAGTATTCCTGCGGGATGATTTCAGCCGCCCAGATGGGGTAGAAGAAGGCGCTGACCGCCACGGCCAGGACCAGGAAGATGCCCACGATGACGGCCCCTTGCTGGCGCCGCCACGGCGGGTCGCCGATTTTGCCCATCACCATGCCAAGCACCATGACGACCGCCAGGATCATGAACGGTTCGTACGCGATGGCGTAGAAAAAGAAGATGGTGCGCGTGGGGTAGAAAATCCACGGCAGGAACCCGGCAGCGAAGCCCAGGAGTATCGCGCCGGCACGCCAGTCGCGCTTGGCAATCCACACGCCGATGAGGAACAGGATGGCTAGCGAGCCGGCCCACCAGATCAACGGGTTGCCGATACTGGTGATGGCTGCCGTGCACTTGTCCACGGCGCAGCCGGCCTCGCCGTTTTCGTAGTTCTTGACGTAGAACGAGGTTGGCCTGCCCATGACAAACCACGACCACGCGTTGGCCTTGTAGGGGTGGTCCGAAGCGAGTCCCGTGTGGAAATTGTAGGCGGTTGAGTGGTAATGCCACAGCGACCGCAGCGAATCGGGAACCCAACCCCAGCTGCCTGCGGGGTTGTCGGCTGCCCAGTTCCTGTCGTAGGCGTCCTTGGACATGAACCAGCCGGTCCAGGAGGCAAGGTAGGTGGCCGCGGCCACGGGGACCATGCTCACGAACGCCACAATGCCGTCCTTCCAGATGGCACCCGCGATCCAGTACTTGATGCCGGCAATGCGGCGGGCATTCATGTCCCAGATGACGCTCAGCAGGCCAAAAGCGGCAAGGAAAAACAGTCCCGACCATTTGGTGCCAATGCACAATCCCAGTGCCACGCCGGCGGCCAGGCGCCACCACCGGATGCCCAGCCACGGGCCGTACAGCAGATCCTTGGCCGCAACCCGGCCATCCGCCCCGGCGCGGGATGACAGCCTGGCCGCCAGCCGCCGTCGTCCGTCATCACGGTCCATGAGTACGGCGCCAAAGCCAAGGAGCGCGAAGAACATGACGAAGATGTCCAGCAGGGAGGTGCGCGACTGGACGATGGCGTGCCCGTCGACGGCGAAGAGCAGGCCCGCGACGGCCCCCAGAATGGTGGAGCGGAACATCTTTTGCGCGATCAGGGCCAGAATGAAGATGGACAGCGTGCCCACGAGGGCGGCGGAGAAGCGCCAGCCAAAGGTGCTGTCCGGACCGAAAATCCACATGCCGAAGGCGATCATCCATTTGCCCACGGGCGGGTGGACAACGTATTCGGCGGTGCTTTCAAGGCTGGTGAAGATGCCCTGGTTGAAGAGATCGTTGGCCTTGTCGGCCCAATTGCGTTCGTAACCGCTCTGCAGGTAGCTGTAGGCGTCCTTGACGTAGTAGGTCTCGTCGAAGACCAGCGACTGCGGCTGGCCGAGCCTGACGAAGCGAAGGACGCCGCCGATCAGCGCCGTCAGTGCCGGCGCGAGCCAAAACCACAGGCGCATGCTGGCAGGGGTGGTGAAGAAGGAGAAGCGCGTCCCCAGCAGCCGTGCCGCAAGGCTTGACCGGGTGAAGGCCGCCACCGGATCACGCACCCAGCGCAGGCCTGCTCCTGACGCCGGGCCGCCCGTGCCGGCGCTGGCCGCCCCGCCGTCCGGCGCGTCCGCACGACGGCGGGGTGCTGCGGGCACGTCGGCAGCAGCAGGGTCCGGAGCCGCCGCAGCGGTATCAATTGCTTGGGGTTGCACGGAGTCAATCGTACCCAAGTGCGCCCCGCAGCCCGTGCCTACTACGCTGGTGTCATGGAAGATGACTTTGGCCCCGGCCCCGACAACGCAGAACAAACCACGGAAATGGCCGAAGGACCCCTCGATTCAAGCCTGGCCCCGACCGCGAAACCGGGTGAGGGCTACATTGTTTTGGCCGCCACCCCGATTGGAAACATGGGCGATGCCTCGTCGCGGCTCATCGCCTGGCTGGAGGCGGCCGACGTCGTGGCAGCAGAGGACACCCGCAGGCTGCACCGGCTCGTGACGAGCCTTGGCATCAAGGTCGGCGGGCAGATCATCAGCTACCACGAGCACAATGAGGCCACCAAGACCGCTGAGCTGCTGGCCAAGGTTCAGGACGGAAAAACCCTGGTCATGGTGACGGACGCGGGCATGCCGTCGGTGTCCGACCCCGGCTTCCGCCTCGTGGCTGCAGCCGTCGAGGCGGGCGTGAAGGTGACGGCGGCGCCCGGCCCCTCGGCCGTGCTGACGGCCCTCGCCCTGTCGGGGCTGCCCACCGACAGATTTTGTTTTGAGGGTTTCCTGCCCCGCAAATCGGGGGAGCGGGCCAGCAGGCTCCACGATCTGGCCGTGGAAAAGCGCACCATGGTGTTCTTTGAAGCCCCGCACAGGCTAGAGGCCATGTTGCGGGCGCTGCACACCGCCTTTGGCCCTGCCCGCCCGGGCGCCGTGTGCCGCGAAATGACGAAAACTTACGAAGAGGTCCTCCGCAAGCCCCTGTCCGGGCTGCTTGAATGGGCTGAAACCACCCAGATCCGCGGCGAAATTGCCATTGTCGTTGGTGGCGCCCCCGACTCGGACCCCGGCACACCCGAGGACCAGGTCGCCGCCGTCAACGCACTCATCGCCCAAGGCATGCGACTCAAGGAAGCTGTCGCCGTGATCGCCCACGACGTCCACGTCAGCAAGCGTGAACTGTACAGCGCCGTGCTGGCCGCCAGGAAGTAGCCGCCGCGGCGCCTGCCGCCGCCGTTGTACAAATGCACAGCAAAACCGTCGTTGGCAGTGCGTGCAAGCGTAGACACTTTTGTCTTCCGCGAACTACGGTGAACTGAACGCACCATACGCCGCCGCACTGCCACATGGGCCGCAGCAGGAACCTCGGGGACAAACCCCTTGGCCAGCGCCCCGGCAGCGGCACCAGACGAAGGAGTCATCATGACCGTGACAGCCGCCACCGAACTCAATGAGCGCGAAAGCGCCTTGCTGGCAAGTGTTCCCACCGGGTTGCTGATCAACGGTCAATGGCGCGGTGCCGCCTCCGGTGCGACATTCAGTGTCGAGGATCCGTCCACGGGCAAGGCGCTCCTGGACATTGCCGACGCCGCCGCTGAGGATGGTGCGGCAGCCCTCGACGCCGCCGTGGCCGCCCAGGACGGGTGGGCCGCAACGGCTCCCCGGGAGCGCGCCGAGATCCTGCGCCGCGCCTATGACCTGGTCATGGCCCGTGCCGACGACTTTGCCCTGCTGATGACACTTGAAATGGGCAAGCCGCTGGCCGAGTCCATGGGCGAGGTGAAATACGGTGCCGAATTCCTGCGCTGGTTCTCCGAGGAGGCCGTGCGCTCCTTCGGCCGCTACTCCGGCAACCCCGAGGGTACCCAGCAGATCCTGGTGCAGAAAAAGCCCGTGGGCCCGTGCCTTTTGATCACGCCGTGGAACTTCCCGCTGGCCATGGCGACCCGCAAGATCGCTCCCGCGATCGCCGCCGGCTGCACCATGGTGCTCAAGCCCGCAAACCTCACGCCCCTGACCAGCCTCCTCTTTGCCCAGGTGCTCATTGAGGCGGGCCTGCCCGCCGGAGTGCTCAACGTCGTCTCAACCACGGACGCCGGCGGAGTGACCGGGCCGTTGGTCAAGGACACGCGCCTGCGCAAGCTCTCCTTCACCGGTTCCACGCCGGTGGGCAAACGCCTTTTGGCCGACGCGTCAGCCAACGTCCTGCGCACCTCCATGGAACTGGGCGGCAACGCCCCGTTTCTGGTCTTCGAGGACGCCGACCTGGATGCCGCCGTCGAGGGTGCCATGGCCGCGAAGCTGCGCAACATGGGCGAGGCCTGCACGGCCGCCAACCGCTTCCTCGTGCACGAATCCGTGGCCGATGAATTCGCCACCAAGTTCGCCGCCAAGATGACCGGCATGACAATCGGGCGCGGCACCGATCCCGCCACCAAGGTGGGTCCGCTGGTTGACGCCAAGAGCCGTGACAAGGTCCACTCGCTCGTCACCGACGCCCTGGCCGACGGGGCCACCGCGATTGCCGGCGGCGCACCCGTCGACGGCCCCGGCTACTTTTACCAGCCCACCGTCCTGCAGGGGGTCGAGCCCGGCGCCCGCATCCTCACCGAGGAAATCTTCGGCCCGGTCGCCCCCATCGTCACGTTCAAAAACGAGGACGAGGCCGTCGCCCTGGCCAACGACACCGAATACGGCCTGGTCGCCTACGTCTTCACCAGGGACCACAACCGCGGACTGCGCATGGCCAACCGCATCGAGACCGGCATGATGGGCCTGAACGCCGGCGTCATCTCCAACGCCGCGGCCCCGTTTGGCGGCGTCAAACAGTCCGGCCTGGGTCGCGAAGGCAGCGTCGAGGGCATCGAAGAGTACCTGTACACGCAGTACATCGGCTTCCCGAACCCGAACACCATGTAACCACCGCCAACAGCAACGCTTCCCCAACATTGGGCTGGGGAAGCGTTGCTGTTTAACCAGCCATTGCTGCGAGAGCGTCCGGGAAAAACACGCCATTGCTGCGAGAGCGTTGGGGAGGGGCGGCTTCAGGGTCTTTTCCAGGAACGACGTCGGAATCAGGGCTGCGCGGAATCGGCGCCAGGGTGTTGCTGCCGTGCGCAAACGCCGGATGAGGGTCTCCACCCCGCTGCAGTCCGCGACATCCTGGTGTCTCGTTCTCTAGGCTGGAACGTTCCCAGCGGTTGTGCCCTGCGCCGTCGGACGTTCAGCTTGCAACAAGTGGTTGGGGAGCCTGTTCCCGGGCGCCCGGCCACGAATTTCGAGCAGTTCGCGGGCGTGGGCGTGCAGGCGCTTGTCCTCTTCGGTAAGGGGAACCCAGGATGGAACCGGAACCGAGTTGCCGGCGTCGTCCCTTGTCACCATGACGGTCAGGCAGTAGGTTGTCAGGTTCATCTCGCCGCTTTTGGGATCTCCCGAACGCACATGCACGGCGATGTGCATGCCCTTCGTTCCGGTGTAAACCAGCCGTGCCTCGACTTCGACAACGTGGCCGATCAGCAACGGACGATAGAAACGGACGCCACCGGAGAATACCGCCACGGTGTCATTCCCGCAGTACCTGGTTGCGCACACATAGGCGGCCTCATCGATCCACTTCATGACAATCCCGCCGTGAACCTTCCCACCCCAATTCACGTCCGTGGGTGCGGCCAGGAATCTCAGGACAACACACTCGGCTGTTCCGGCATCGGTGTATTCCTCGGCCTTCATGGCGTCCACGATTTCTTCCCGGACCTTGATCCGGGTCAGGGCATCGTCGCGCTGATGGATTTCTTGGTTCGTGGTCGGCTCAAACGGTTTGACCGCCATGGGCTTGCCGTCCGCATCCACGGCAACGAAAATAACGATGCACTGACTGCGCATCGTGGGGGTGCCGCCCCTCGGATCGCCCGAGGACACCACAGTTCGGATGTGCATCGACGACCGTCCGGTGTAAACAACGGTCGCCTCAACTTCCACCATGTCGCCACTGTTGACGGGGTCCGCAAAGTGGATGTTACCCACGTAGGCCGTTACGCAATAGGCCTTGGCCCAGCCGACGGCGGCCGCGTAGGCCGCTTTGTCCACCCACTCGAGCACGGTGCCGGCATCCACGGAGCCGCTGTGCCCAAGGTCTGTGGGTGCGGCAAGGAATCGGAGGGTCACGGAATTGGCGATGGTCTCACTCATGACACGATTCTATTTAGCGCAGGGGCCGTCCTTTCGTTTGGAGGTCTCATCCGAGGTTTCCGGCGTCACATACAGCTCCCTTGGAGCGGGCCAGTGCGGCTCGACGTGAATGTTGCCGCACCGTTGGTCGTCCATTCATGACATCCGCGGAACTTGTTAATCTGTTCTTCCTAAGTTGACTGTCATGGATAACATTTCACGTAGATCAATACTGTCCGCCGGCCTAAGCCTTGATCCACCGATAAATTTTGGGGCTGCTACGGCGTTTTAAACACGAAATGCCCGTCTTTTAGGGGAAAATATGGCTTACCACAGTCAAATTTTCATACCA
>NZ_JBQSVT010000034.1:0-40123 GCF_052376555.1 Specibacter sp. AOP5-B1-6 | reverse complement strand
CACCCAGGTGGCCGACGGCACCTCGGAACTGTACGACGGCGTTTCAGCGGTCACCCCCGCTGGCGCCGCCTCCGCTCCGGCACCCATTCTGGCAATCCTCGGCGTCATCCTCGTAGCCATCGCACTGACGGTCATGCTGCGGCGCAGGGGTGCAGCACGCAAGGAATGACAGGCAAGATACGGACGTGAAAAAGCCGCCGCTTCTGCCCACCGGCTCCGCACCAGCGGGACGGTGGGCAGGAGCGGCGGCTTTTCATTCAGCTGTCGGATCCAAAAGTGTTTGCCACCAGCGGTGCTCTCTGACCTGCGGCTATGATTCAAGCTGGATCCGCGGAATTCTCACATTGGTGTCACTTTCCTACGATGTGCATCATCGTTGAGGCCGTCCTGTTCATCCTGATTCCAGATTTGTCTGGAATCAGCCGGTACTTTCGAGCATCGAGCCAACGCTTGCGGGAGTCAGGAGAATGTCCATGCACCGTAAGTACCTCGCTCGTGTCGCGGCAGCCCTCTTGGCAGTCGGTGCCATGGCTGGCTGCACCCCCGGCGCTAACTCCGGAAGTGTTGAAGTCGAAGTACGCACCATGGTCCCCGGGGCCCAAGGTAGCTCCTATGAGGTCAAGATCATTGGCCCTGATGGAGAATTAATCACTTCGCAAGAAGTCTCAGTTGGATCCACATACGGCATCGAAGGTATCCCCTTGGGCTGGATCTCAGTCGAGGCAACTTCCGGTTGCACAGGCGAAAGAGAGCTGACGTTAGAGTCGCCGAAGATGCGGATGGTAATTGACGGGAAAAGCTGCATTATCGCTGATTAGCCCATTCGGTCACGCGCCTAGTGACCGCCGCTGCATCCGTCCGCCAGTGACAGCTGTCGGAGCCTCATGGGCCTCAACATGTAGCGTTCGAGCGCGCTGTTCTGTTGAGTCTTGACCATCTGGGAACGTCAACATCTAGCCGACGATCCGATGGCGCACATTTTGGCCGGTCCCCGTGCCCTCGCAGGCTGTTGGTTTAACGAAGTAACCCCGAAGCTAGGCTTCGGGGTTCTCGATGTATTAGCAAGCGATGCTTGTTCGCTGCGTTATTCATAGCCTACTACGAATGGGAGGATGGCTCAGCGGGAAAGCCAATTTCAGTTTCCCTCGGCGCCCCCACGCTGGCCCCTTACTTGTCCGCATGCCAGAACGGCTTGGGTCGGGCAATTGAGCTCTACGAGTCAAATGACGGGCGAGTTTCTTCCAGACGCAATAGCCAAGGATTAGCCATCCCGTAGAAGGCCCCATATGAGCCGCAAGGACAATCCCAAATCGGCATGGTCGAGTCTTGCTGCCAAACAACAATCAGGCCGTCGACCGGTGACACGAAATCCGGACTGGTGACGCACTGATGACTCGAATTCCGGATCCAACGTCAACGCTCAGCCCCACTCAGCCAAGCGTCAGCTGAACAGTGCGTTCTTCGGCTCGTTCTTCTTCACAAACTGCCAGCCGAACCAGAGCACCAAGGCGATCACGGGGACGGCACACAAGGTCCACAGGCCCAGCAGGTACTGGCTGCCGTCGGGCTTGGTCAGGGTGTCAAAGCCGATGAGCACCGTGATCACCATGAGCGCAACCAGACCGATCCAGCTTGTCCACGGCGAACCCGGCATGGGCAGCGTCGACACCTTTCCCTTCTTGCGCCGCAGCATGATCTGGCAGGCAAAAATGGACGCCCAGGTGAAGATCACGCCAATGGAGGCGGTGTTCAGGGCCAGGTCGAAGGCGTACGATCCGCCCAGCCAAATGTTGGCCAGCACGCCCACCACGTACACGCCGGCGATGCTCAGAATCGCCGCGTACGGCACATAGCGCGACGACATCCGGGTCAGCCAGCCGGGGGCGTGCCCGTTGTTGGCCATGGTGCGGAAAATTCGGCCAATCGAGTACAGCCCCGAATTGCAGGACGACAGGGCCGCGGTGATGACTACAAAGTTCATCACCGAACCCACCCAGTCCAGCCCCATCGTGGCAAACACCGTCACGAACGGGCTCTCCCCCGATTTGTACTGGTCCGACGGCATGATCATGGCCAGCAGCGTCACCGAGCCCACGTAGAACACCACAATGCGAAGCACGACGGCGCGAATCGCCTTGGGCACTTCCCGTTCCGGATTCTTCATCTCACCGGCTGTGATGCCCACCAGTTCGATGGCGTTGTAGGCAAAGATGACCGCGTTCAGCGCCAGGATCATGACCAGCCCGCCCTTGGGGAACATGCCGCCCTCAGCGTGGAAAAGGTTGTTGACGGTGGCGTGGGTTTCACCGACCTGGGTGTTCATGACGACCATGGCCGTGCCAACGGCCAGGAAGATCAAGATGGCGCCAACCTTCAGGCAGGCCGCCCAAAACTCGAACTCGCCAAATGCTTTTACGCTGAGCAGATTCACCGCCACCAGCAGCGCCAGGGCACACAGTGCGCTGATCTCCACCGGCACCCCGGGGAAGAAGTATTGAAAGTACAGGCCGATGGCGATGAGTTCGGCAATGCCGGTCATGGCCCAGTTGATGAAGTACATCCAGCCCGACAGGTAGGCGCCCTTCTTGCCAAAGAGTTCGCCCGCGTAGGACACGAAGGACCCTGAAGTTTGCCTGTACATGATGAGCTCGCCGAGGGCCCGCATCAGCAGGTAGGCGATGACGCCTGCGAAAATGTAGGAAAAAATGAGTGCCGGTCCGGTGCTGGCAAGCCGTCCGCCCGCGCCCATGAAAAGTCCGACGCCGATGGCTCCACCCATGGCGATCATCGTCACGTGCCGTCGCGACAGGGTCTTTTGGTACCCCTCAGCCGAAACCGTTTTTGTGTCTGTGCCTCTGTCTGGGCCGTTGCCTGCGCCAGGCAGATGTGAAGCTGTGTCGGTGACGTCGTGTGACACGAAAATCCTTTAGTCGGTGAACGTCCCTGCGTTCGAGATCCCCGTTCGGTCGCATGTTTTGGCGGCAGAGCGTGGCTCAGGGGGCAAAGGACTTGTCGATTCTACTCCTTCACCGGACTCGTTTTTCGTGGCCGGAGCTGCCGGCACCCATCCACGAGCCGCCGCACAACCACTGCCGGACACCGACCTCACAGGTCCTCGCGCACCGCCATGAACGTGTAATCCCAGGTCTTGACGTCGGCATCCCCCGGGTCCCGGTGCAGTGCCCGTGCTCTCTTGACAACCTGTTCGATCTCGCGAAAAAGGTCGATGGCTTCCGTTGAGCTCAGCCGCAGGGTGCCGATCGACATCTCAGCCTTTGGATCGGCGTCCCTGCCGGTGGCAAAGTCCGGCGCCCACGTGAGCACCCGTGACAGGGCTGCGTGCTGGTCAATTTCCATCTGGGAAAGGTATGCGCCCAGGGAATACTCATCGGCCGCCCCCAGCGGGTCCTCCGGGGACCCGAGCCGGTAGGCCTCATTGGCAGCCTGCCACACCCGGTCGCGGTTGTCCCGGGCGAATTGCGGGGCTGGCTGGATCATGTCCGCATCGGCAAGAATTCGCAGGTGGTAGCTGAGCTTGTTTGCCGCCACCCCAAGCTGTTCGGCCAGGTCCGTTGCGCGGGCGTAATCCTGCGCCGCAAGGACGGACATGATCCGCCGTCGAAGTGGGCTCGACATCGCCTTGAGCATGGGCGAGGTCATGGTGCGCCCATTGATCGCGGTACTGGGGTCATCGTTCCCGCTGGTTGATCCAGCATCGGTGCTTCTTGCCATGGCCCCAGTGTACAAACAACCCAAATACTTAGGCAATTTATATTGCGCAACTATATTTGCGCATATACGCTGGGGGTATGACCTTGAGCCAGCAGCCCGTCGAAGACGCCGCGGAAACCCCGACCCGCCTTACGGGCAATCCCAACTATCTGTGGTGGCTGGCCACTGACACGTCGACGGCGTTTGGTTCCGCACTGCACAGCTTTTCTGTCCCGCTGTTGGCCCTCTACATCACGGGGAGCCCGGCCCAGGCGGGCATCATTGCCGCGATTGGGCAGGTGGGCAGAGTCCTGGCCACGCTCCCCGGCGGCGTTGTTGCCGACAGGCACAACCGCCGCACCTTGATGGTTGTGGGCGGCGTCATCGGCTTGACCATTGGCAGCGCCCTGACGGCATTTCAGCTCTCAGGACTGCTGGGATTCTGGCTTCTGACAGGGCTCAATCTGCTCATGAGCATGCGGAACGGCTTCTTCAGTTCAACCTCCAACGCAGCCTTGAAGTCGGTGGTCCGTGCCGATCAAATTGGACCCGCCATGGCGGCCAATGAGGGACGTGATGCGGTCATAGCCCTCTCCGGAGGACCTGTCGGCGGCATCCTGATGGGGTTTGGCCGCGCGCTGCCCTTCGCGGCGACGGCAGCGTCCCATGCCCTGGGCATCGTCGCGGCCCTCATGATCCGCAGCGATTTGCGCCCTCTGGACCGCCCAGTCCGTCAGCCGGACACCGAAAGCGGCACCGAAGGACGCACTGAGAGCAGCGCCGGAAGAGCCACCGGACACAACACCGATCCAGGGGCCACAACTTCCGGTGGCGGGCTCCTGCGCAGTTTCGTGGGCGAGGCTGTTTCCGGAATCAAGTGGCTGGTCCGGCGCCCCGAGCTGCGCGGCATCATGATTCTGGCGACGATCATCAATTTGGGCCTCAACTCGGCCGTCACGTCAGTGATTTTCGGGCTGCAGCAACAAGGCGGCACACCGGCGGAGATCGGCATGGTCTCTGCCGGAATCGGGGTCGGCATGCTGCTGGGATCGCTGATTGCCGCTCCCCTGGTCAGGCGGGTCGGTGCGGGCTGGATCATCATCACGGGGCTGTTCCTGATGACCGCGTCGCTTGCCGTGCTGCCCTTTGTCACGGCGCTGCCGGCGATCATGGTGGTGCAGGCTGCGGCTGTTTTCGGTGCCCCCGCCATCAATGCCGCCCTCCTCGGCTATTTCATGGTGGCAGTGCCCACCGAGTTGCTGGGCAGGGCAGGCAGTGCCCTGGACCTGTTGTCCATGGGTGCCACTCCCCTGGCCCCGCTCGTTGCCGGTTTCGGGTACGCACTCCTGGGCTGGAGCGGAATTCTTCTGGCGTGTGCCGGCATCTGCGCCGTTGCCACCGCCCTGGCGTTCATGAACCGCGGCCTGCGTGACCTGCCGTCCTCCGACCACTGGGCCGAACACGCGGCGGCCATGGGCGACTCCGGCAAATAGCCGACTCCGGCACCGGGCGATTCAGTGCCGGGAGTCCCGGAACAGCAGGGCCGCCTGCACCCGGTTTTCCAGCCCCAGCTTCGCCAGGATGCGCGACACATGCGTCTTCACGGTCGCCTCGCTCAGGAACAGCTCCCGAGCGATCCCGTCGTTGCTCATCCCCTGCGCCACCGCATCCAGCACCTCGGCCTCGCGGGCGGTCAGCAGCTCCAGCCTGGCCACGGCGGCGTTCGATTTCGTCGCGGCCGCGCGTTCCCGGGTCCGCTCGATCAGCCGCCGGGTCACCGTCGGCGCCAGCATTCCCTCCCCTGCGGCGACGGCACGTATCGCGTGAAACAGCCTGTCCGGGTCGGTGTCCTTGAGCAGAAAACCGGCAGCACCCGCTTCAAGCGCGGCAAACACGTGGTCGTCCAGGTCGAAGGTCGTCAGCACCAGCACCTGCGGCGGCGTTTCCAGTCGGCGCAGCTGCGCCGTGGCCGTGATGCCGTCGCCGCCGGGCATCCGCACGTCCATCAGCACGACGTCGGACCGCCGGCGCCGCGCGCACGTCACCGCCTGCGGACCGCTGGCTGCCTCGCCAACAACCGTCATGTCCGCCCTGGAGTTCACCATCTTTATGAGGGCGGCCCGGACCAGCTGTTCGTCGTCAACCACGATGACGCGGATCTGGTCCGGGGCCCCGGCAGTATTCGCCGGCAGGGGGTCGGACACGGTTTCCGGCACGAGGTCCGGCACGGTGGTGGGTGCGGCAGCTGTGCGGGAGTCAGCTTCGGCAGCCGTGACGGCGTCAGTGACGGCGGTTTGTGCGGCACCTGTTTGGGAAATTGTCATGATTCGGGGCTGCCGCCGTTCTGGTGCCAGGCCGGGATGACGGCCTGCAGTTCAAAGCCGGATTTCGTGGGACCGTGGTGCAGGGTTCCGCCCAGCAGCCGGATGCGTTCAGCCAGGCCGACAAGGCCGATCCCGGCTCCCGGAGCGGGCTGCACCGGATCGCCGGAGTCGTCCGCGAACTGGTGGTCGTTCACGAGAGGTTGGTGGTTCGCCGACGGGCGGTCATTCACAACGAGGATGTGAAGTTCACTGCTGCCGGATTCCACAGAGTGCATTTCCAGGGTGACGGCTGCCTGCGCACCGGGCGCGTGTCGGCACACGTTCGTGATCCCCTCCTGCACCACACGGTAAGCGGCCCGGCTGACCGCTTCTGGAATAGCACTGGCCAATTCCGGATTCGGCGAATAATCAAGGGCAATCCCAGCCTGGCGCCATTCCTGCACCAATCCGGCAATCTGCCCCATATCCGACGGCGCCATGCGGGAATGGACTGTGCGGGAGTGCGCCGGTTCCTTCACGGCCACCGCACTCCCGACATCCAGACTGGCACGACCCGCGCTCGTGAAACCGGGTGAGAGACCGGGCGGAACCGTGGTCCATTCGGTCTCCACCGCCGAGGTGCCGTCCTCGTGCAGTACGCCGAGCACGTCGCGAAGTTCGCCGAGGGCGGCGTGGGCGGTTTCGCGGATGACCTTGGCGGCGTTTGCCGTCTCCGTGTCGGGGGCGTCAACCTGCAATGCGGCGGCTTGGACCGCTACCAACGACATCTTGTGGGCGAGGGTGTCGTGCATTTCGCGGGCAATCCGGTGGCGCTCGGCCAGCTTGCTGCGGTTTGTCTCAGCGAGCCGCTCAGCATCGGCGCGTTCGGCACGGTCGCGCAGCGAGGCCATGGTTACCTCCAGCGCCCTGGCCCGCTGGCCGCGGTAAGCGCCCCAGGCCGCGATGGCGCACTGTCCCACGACGGCAAACAGCAACAGGCCCCACGTGAGCGGTTCAATCCCCAGCAACGCTTCCGCACCCACAGCCAGCACGATTGCGCCCGCAACCCACCCGTCAAGCCGGCGCTTGGCCAGCAGGAACAAGGCCACAAAGAACGCAAAGCCGCTGAATGACAACGCGCCCACAATGGCTGTTGCCGCCGCCACGGATTTCGGGAAGCGGTGCCTCCAGATCAGTGCAAGTCCTCCCAGCGGCGCGAACAACGGCGCTAATCCAAAGCGGGCCCACTCAAGCCCGGAATTTTCAGGGTCTGGCACCGTCCCATCGTCAATGCCCAGTCCGATCGAGACCATGCACAGCATGACATCTGCGAACACAACTGCCACGACCAGGGCAACGGTCCGCCAGGGGCTTCCGGCACGCAACATTTTTATCTTCATGTTTCAAGCCTAAAAGTCCGCACCATGCCGGCACATCCAACTAAAGTTGTCACCCGCGGCGCCTGCTGCAGAAGTCCACCGCGGCTATTTGCCGTCGGTGTTTTCCGGGCTCCGGGCGTCGTCCCGGGCTCGGGAATTCCGCCGCATTCTCAGCCGCAGCCACAAGCTGGCAGCCGCCAGGACCACGGCGACGACGATGAACACCTGCGCGAGCAGCTGCGGACCGCCACTCATGAAGATGACCCTCGCCGTCACGCCAAACACTGCCGCGGCCGCAAATGTCCACCCCGCATAGGGCTTCGGCGGCGGGTTTTTCAACCTCCGCTGGGCAGCCTCGTTCATCGCCTGGCCAATGCCGCGCCCAAAGGCGCGCTGCCCCCTCACGCCAGGTCCCGGCGTCGTACGTTGACCAGCAAGACGCCTGCGCTACCGGCGCACGACAGGGTTGGAAAGGCGGCCGATGCCTTCAATTTCGACGTCGTAGCGGTCACCTTCGGTGAGCAGGTCGACGCCGGCCGGGGTGCCTGTCATGATGACGTCGCCCGGGAGGAGGGTGAAGGCGTGGGAGACGATGGAGACGAGTTCGCGGACGCTGCGGACCATCTGGTTGCTGTTGCCGTCCTGGCGGAGTTCGCCGTTGAGCCAGCCCTTGATGGCGACGTCGTCGGGGTCCAGCTCGGTTTCGATCCACGGGCCGAGCGGGGCGGAGGTGTCGAAGCCCTTGGCGCGGGCCCACTGGCCGTCACTCTTTTGCACGTCGCGGGCGGTGAGGTCGTTGCCGCAGGTGTAGCCGAAGATGACCTCGTCCACGCGCGACTCCGGGACGTCCTTGCAGATGCGGCCGATGACGACGCACAGTTCGGCCTCGTAGGAGATTTCCTCGGAGAATTCCGGCAGCACGATGGGCTCGTTCGGGCCAACCACTGACGTGTTCGGCTTCAGGAACAACAGCGGGCTCTCGGGGACTTCATTGCCGAGCTCGCGGGCGTGCTCGGTGAAGTTGCGGCCCACCCCGATGACCTTGCTGCGCGGGATGATCGGGGCCACGAGGCGCACGTCGTCCAGCGGGTACTTGATGGCGGTGGTTTCCACGCCATTGAAGAACGGGTCGCCCTTGATGACGGTGACGATTTCACTGCCGGGTGAGCCTTCCACAATGCCGTACATGGGGTCATTATCAACTACAAATCGGGCTATACGCATGGCACCGAGTCTAGCGGGAAAGTTGGCCCGCCAAACAGCTACCGGGCGGACCTGCCTTCGGCGTCGGCCTCTGAACCTTTCCTCTTCACGAGCTCCTTGGCGCGCACCAGGCGCAGGGCCGTGACCAGCAGCACTCCCCCGGCAACGTTGAACAGCACCGTGTACCAAAACCAGCCCAGCCATTCCAGGTAGCCGAACGGGGCCCCGGCGTGGATCGCCCCGAAGATCAGCAGGGAATCCAGCACCGAGTGAAACAGTGGCAGCCCGGCCAACAGAAATGCCCCGCCCACTGCCGCCACAATCTTGGCCGGCATGGAATCGGTGCCCTGCTGCATGCGCGTCATGAGCGTGATGGTGCTGCCACCGAGGATGGCCAGGGCGGCCGTCTGCACTGACAGCGGCGCCAAGGCAAAGTGCGATGCGGATTCCACCACGGTGTCGCGCCATTCCGGGAACGCCTGCATGACCAGCCACATGATGACCCAGCCCCCGGGCGAGATTGGCCAGCAGCGTGCCGCCCCACAATTTCAGCAGCTGGCCCACGCGGGCCTCCTTGGCAGCCACCGCGGCCAGCGGAACCAGGAAACCTTCTGTGAACAGCTCGCTCTTGGCCAAAAGCAGGGCGATGAAACCAATGCTGAATGCCAGTCCGGCCAGGAGCTGGTTTCCGGTGGCATGTTCGACGGCGAGATAGGCCATGATGCCCAGGCCCACCTCCATCCCGCCAAACACCCCCCGTGACCAGTGTCGAAGGCCACGTCCTGTGCAGACGCTGCGCCCCTTCCTCAACGATCCGGTCAAAGGACGTTTCCAGCTCTTCTTCCACCGGGGCGTCATTGCCGCCGAGGTCACGACGGCGTTGCTGATCGTCCATGGTTTCTCCTCCCAGTTCGCGGTGCAGCTTGCGGTGCACGGCCAACGGCCGGCCGGTCCGATTTATCCAACGTTTATTCCTGCATGGTAGCGCCCCACCGGGCCGGGCGGTAGTGTTTGGGCGCCTGTCGGAGCAAGTCAATGGCGTGCGGGCGCGGAGTATTTTGCAATCGCGACCGGAAATCATTGCGTCCGCGGGCAGATCACCTTGCGTTTGTGGGAAAGAACTCTGGCGCGGCGGTCAGCTGGACAAACCCCCAGGGTTCCCTGTCACGATTGACGGATGGAAGAACTCGAACTAACGATCAAACCCATCCTGGCGATTCTGGCCGCGGTCGCCGCCGCACTGCTGATTACAATCCTGCTGCGGCTGGCCACCAACCACGCCTTCCGCAAGATTCCGGACTTCAAGCGCCGCTCAGCACCGGCGAAGGCGCCGGTCTTTGTGGTGCTGTTGTGTGCGGGGCTGCGCATTGCGCTGGCTGCCACCATGTCCGGCCAACCGTGGTTTGCCCTGACTGATTTCATTCTCGTGGCGGGCTTCATAGCAGCCTTGTGCTGGTTGTTCCTGGCGGCACTGATGGTTGCCGAACGCATTGTCCTGCGCCAATTCACCGGGCGCGTCACCGACAGCCGCCGCCGTCGCAGGCTCACCACGCAGGTGACGTTGGGACGGCGCATCGTCAGCGCCCTGGTCATCACCCTGGCCGTGGCCGGACTGCTGCTGACCATCCCCGAGGTCAGGACGCTGGGGACCGGCATTTTGGCCTCCGCCGGACTGATCTCCATCGTCGCCGGCCTTGCCGTCCAGAGTTCGCTGGCAAATGTCTTCGCCGGTGTGCAGCTGGCCTTCACCGACGCCCTCCGAATTGACGACGTGGTGGTCGTGGAAGGCTTGTGGGGACGGGTTGAAGAGATCACGCTGACCTATGTGGTGGTGCGGGTCTGGGACGAACGGATGCTGATCCTGCCGTCCACACACTTCACCACCACCCCCTTTGAGAACTGGACCCGCAACAGCCCCAAGATCACGGGCAGCGTGGAGCTCGACCTCGACTGGCACACACCGGTCTCCGAGCTGCGCACCCACCTTGCCAGCCTGCTGGCTTCCACCCAGCTTTGGGACGGACGCACCGGAAAACTGGACGTGACGGACGCTGTTGGCAACTTTGTCCGGGTCAGGATTGTTGTCAGCGCCACGGACAGTGGCGACTTGTGGGATTTGCGCTGCCTGGTCCGCGAATCGATGGTGGGCTTCATCCAGCAGAGTCAGTCGTCGGCACTGCCGCGCCAGCGCTGGGAAATGATGCCCGGCCACGAGAACAAGGCACCGCAGCCGGGCGCTTCGGGCCCCCTGCCCGCCGAGCTGGTCTAACCGCGGACCCGCAACCCGGGTGCCTGGCTCTTCCGGCCCCGCGCTTCCGGCTCCCTGCTTCCGGATGTCAGTCTTCCGGCGAGCCGACCAGCTGTTCCCGCAGCGAGACGGGGACTCCGGCATTCTTCATGTCGCTCTCCAGAGCCTTGATCATGGCGTCCGGGCGCGGATCCACTCCCGGACGGGGCTCCCAGTTGGACACTGTCTGGCCCAGCTTGAACTCGTAGGCGGTGCCGTTGTACTTGGCAAAGTAGAAGAACGGGCTGCTTTCCTGGATCAAATTGGATGCCTTGAATTCATCGAGCCACCGCTGGTAGCCGGCGTCGCTGAGCTTGAAGGACAGCCACCCGCCGGCACAGGCCAGGACCGTGTAATTCTCGGGATGGGCGTTGATGTCCTTCATCACCCACGCCTCGGGGTTGTCAGCCGTTGCCACGCTGTCCATGGTGCACGCGGCTCCCGTGTCCGGATCGCTTGCGGCGGTTGTTGCCGCGGGCGACGTGGCCGGCGTGGATTCCGGGGCGCCGACCAACGCGGGGCGCAGGCTGGGGGAAATGCCGAAATTCCGTTCCAGTCGGCTGTCCAGCTCGGCGGCTTTGTCCGCCGCCGTCCCCCCGGCGGTCTGGATGACATCCCAGCCCTGTACATAAATGTATTTGTTGTAGAGGTAGCTGCTGCCGTCGAATTTCGCGAAGTAAAAGTCACCCCGGGAGCCATTGCCGTCACCGCTGCCGTTGCCTGCGCCTTCGTCCAGCAGCCGCTGATAGCCGCCGTCCGTCAGTTCAAAAGCCAGCCACCCGCCGGCACACCCGAGGACCTGGAAGTCTCCGGGGAACGTTTTCATGTTGCTGAGCATCTGCCCCGCCTGGTCCGTCACGGTGACATTGTCAAAAGTGCAGCTGATCCCGGTGGTTGGGTCGACGGGCGGTGCCGCGGGCTGGGTGGCCGGGGCCGATGTCGGACTTGGCACCGGGGTGGGTGACGGGGCTGATGTGGTGGCCGGGGCTGGGACGGGTCCCGCCGGTTGCGGCTTGAGCACGCCTTGCGCCAGCACACCAAAGACTCCAGCCGCCGCGATGAGCACCACGGCCGCCACCGCGATGGCCACAGAACGCGCATTGGCGAACCACGGCCTGCGTGGCCTTGCCGGCCGCAATGAACTTGGCCGCTCCGGGTTTGGCCGGGCCGCGGCCGCGGGCACCGGACGCGGGTGGCCCGCGGTTGGACGGTTGGCTGCTGTGTGCGGCGCCGCGGACACCTCCGGCTCCGGCGCGACCACGGGAGAGGAGGTCCCCGCCGTTTCATCGGGAACAGGGTTGATGCTGCGAAGCATCGATTCGATGGGGTCCATCTCAATCCCTCCCGGTGGGACGCAGCCGCACGGGCAGCGCCTTTTCAAATGATTTGCGGGCCCGGTGCAGCCGGACCCTTGCGGTGGCTTCCTTGCAGGAAAGCACCTGGGCAACCTCTGCCAGGCTCAGCTCTTCCCAATACGTCAATTGCAGGATTTCCCTGTCCTTTTCCCGCAGCCGTGCCAATGCTGCCGTGATGGCCGCCCGGGCGCCGTCGTCCTCGGTCCCCTGGGCCTTGAGCCGCTCGCTGTCACGCAGCCTGTCCTGCAGTTGCGCCGCGCGGGCCCTGCTCCTGTACTCGTTGCCGATCAAGTTCCGGGCCACGTTCAGCAGCCAGCCAATGGATGGATCTGGTTCACTGTCGGCCTTTTGCCATGCGATGCGGAAGACGTCGGCGGCGATTTCCTCTGCCGTCTGGTCAGAGGAAATCCGACGCCTGACATAGCCAAGCACGCGCGGCTTGAACTCTTCGTGCAAGGCGCGGAAACTGTCCTGCCGGGTAAGTGACACCGGATCCCTCCATCCGTGGTCCAACTTTGTGGTTTTGGTGCGTGGTGCTGGTTTTGCGTCGTGACGGGTGCGCACCGTTGGACGGTTGCCGGGAGCTGGGTGCGCACCGTGCGCTGAAGTCAGTTTCTGGCTTCAGCGCACGATCCGGCTCCGGTGGTCAGCTTGTCTGCCTGTCAGCAGATTGTGCTGCGGCCGCTGCCTTCGGTGGTGGCCGTTGTGTTGTTCCGCACCTGCCAGCCCACAGTCACGCACGTGTTGCCGGGCGCGTAGGTCTGCAGTGTGTCGGCGGCATCGCCGGCATCCACAACTGCGCCGAACCCGCCGCCGTTGTGGTTGTTGGACATGTCGACTGAATAGGTGTTGCCCGGCGTGAAGCCGTAGACATTGACCCAGTTCGTGCCGCACGCCGGCGAATAGACCAGCTGGGCCAGGCCCTGAACCTCGTTGTACACCGCATTGCGCATGTCCCACTCCTTCACCACATACGCGCCGATGTTGCAGCCGGTCTCGATGGGATCGGTGCTCTCATAGGGAAAGCGCGAATCGGACGGATTCGGGTCCGAGGCTGCATTGGCCATGGCCGGCATGGCCAAGCCCAATCCCCCGGCCGCCAAGAGTGCCGCCGCTGCCGCTGCTGTTGTTCGCTTCCACATGGTTTTTCCTCCTGCTGCGTAGTTTGGAATCTTCGCACGGCCAACAGGCCGCCATACACAGGTAGTTTCCGGATAAGTGGTCTACGTTACATTCCCGGGCAGAAAAATGTCAGAACTTTCGGATTGGGCTCCGGAAGTGGACGGTGCCCCGGGGCTCGGTGTCCGCACAACGGAAATCCTGCTCCCCCGATTCAATTGACCCCAAATGGCCACATGTGAGCTGCACGGCGGGTCCCTCCGTCGCGAATCAGCGCCTGGGCCGCGAATCAGCTGTTGGGCAGCAGCTGAATCGCGGGCCAGACGCTGATTCGTCGTCACGGCGCAGCTTTCAAAGCGCAGGGTTCGCGGGCCAGCAGCTGAATCGCGGGCCAGACGCTGATTCGTGGACTCGGCGCAAGTTTCACGGCGGAGCTCGTGCAAAAACTACGGCACCCGGCGCACCAAAGGCGGTGTCCCGGCGTCGTGCGTGAACAACGGCGGATGCCAACAAAAATGGCCCGCAGCAAGAAGCGAAAATCACGCAGGAATCGTAAATTTTCGCCGCTTGCCGCGGGCCTTTTGCGCGGGAACTACGCCAGGCGGGTCATCCAGCCGTGGAGGTCCTCGACGCTGCCGGTTTGGATGCCGACGAGCTGTTCGCGGATGGCGGCGGTGACTTCGCCGATGCCGGTGGCGGGCGAGGCGATGGTGCCCTCGGCCGTCTTCAGCTCGCCGATCGGGGTGATGACGGCCGCGGTGCCGCACGCGAAGACCTCGGTGATGTCGCCGGCTGCGACACCGGAACGCCATTCGTCGATCGTGATTTTGCGTTCCTGGACGGTCATCCCGCGGTCGGCGGCGAGCTGCATGACCGAGGAGCGGGTGATGCCGTGCAGGATGTGGCCGTTGAGTTCGGGGGTGACCAGGGTGCCGTCCTTGAACACGAAGAAGATATTCATGCCGCCGAGTTCTTCCACGGCGTTGTCATTGTGCGGGTCAAGGAACAGGACCTGCTTGCAGCCCTGCGCCTCGGCTTCCATTTGGGCGGCCAGCGACGCGGCGTAGTTGCCGCCGCACTTGGCCTCGCCCGTGCCGCCTTCGCCGGCTCGGGCGTAGGTGGTGGTGAGCCAGATCGACACGGGCTTCAGCTCGCCGCCGAAGTAGTTCCCGGCCGGCGATGCGATGACGCGGTACGACACCTCACGCGCCGGGCGCACGCCCAGGAATGCCTCGGTGGCGATCATGAACGGGCGCAGGTACAGGGCGTCACCATCGTTGCTGGGAACCCAGTCCTGGTCAATCGACACGAGCTGGCGCAGGGATTCCACGAACGTTTCCGGCGGCAGCTCGGGCAGGGCCACGCGGCGCGCCGAGGCGTTCAGGCGGGCGGCGTTCGCCTCGACACGGAAGGACCAGATCGACCCGTCCGCGTGGCGGTAGGCCTTCATGCCCTCAAAAATTTCCTGCCCGTAGTGCAGCACGGCGGCGGCCGGATCCATCATGATGGGCCCGTACGGCTCAATGCGCGCGTTCGACCAGCCGCCTCCACCATTGGCGTCAACCTTAAAATCGACCACTGCGGTGTGGTCCGTGAAGTGGTCGCCAAACCCGGGGTTGGCCAAAATGGCGTCACGCTCGGCGCTGCTCTTGGGATTCTCATTGAGCTGCTGCGAAAAGCTCAGCTCATTGGCGATCTGGGTCATGCTTCCTCCACATTTTTATGCCCTGGTGAGTGGCCGGAGCGTTCTCAATCCGCCCCGTTGCGCACTCGCTGTCAATACCCCAAGCGTACTCCGGGAACGGTGGGTCCGCCGGTCGCTGCGGCGCGGGTCCGCACTGCCATGGACGACGGCGTTACAGCGCCGCCGCGATGGCGTCGCCAATGGCGCTGGTGGCCCTGGGCGACGCGGCATTGCGGGTGGCGATGTCGGCCGTGACGGCAGCCTCGACCTTGGCCGCGGCACCATGATGGCCCAAGTGGTGCAGCAGCAGTGCCGCCGACAGGATGGCCGCCGTGGGATCCGCCTTCTGCTGGCCGGCAATGTCGGGGGCCGAGCCGTGGACCGGTTCAAACATGGACGGGGCGGTGCGGTCCATGTTGATGTTGCCGGAGGCGGCCAGGCCGATGCCGCCGGTGACGGCCGCGGCGAGGTCCGTGACGATGTCGCCAAACAAGTTGTCGGTGACGATGACGTCAAAGCGGGCCGGGTCGGTGACCAGAAAAATCATGGCCGCGTCAACGTGCAGGTAGTCAACGGCAACCTCGGGGAATTCCTTCGCCACGGCCTCGACAGTGCGCTTCCACAGGTGGCCGGCGTACACGAGCACATTGTGTTTGTGGACGTACGTGAGTTTCTTGCGGGGCCGCTCACTGGCGCGGCGGAAGCCGTCGCGGACAACACGCTCCACACCAAAGGCGGTGTTGACCGAAACCTCGGTGGCGACCTCGTGCGGGGTGCCCTTGCGCAGCACGCCGCCATTGCCGACATAGGGGCCCTCGGTGCCCTCGCGGACCACGACGAAGTCGATGGTGCCGGGGTTGGCCAGGGGTGAGGCCACGCCGTCGTACAGGAAGGAGGGGCGCAGGTTGACGTAGTGGTCGAGGCTGAAGCGCAGTTTCAGCAGCATCTCGCGCTCAATCAAGCCGGACGGGATGGAGGTGTCGCCGGGAGCCGCGCCAACCGCGCCGAAGAGGATGGCGTCG
Source organism: Specibacter sp. AOP5-B1-6 (assembly GCF_052376555.1). Taxonomy (NCBI): domain Bacteria; kingdom Bacillati; phylum Actinomycetota; class Actinomycetes; order Micrococcales; family Micrococcaceae; genus Specibacter; species Specibacter sp. AOP5-B1-6. The sequence goes on along the minus strand of NZ_JBQSVT010000034.1, from coordinate 24,060 downwards.
TGGCCGCGCAGGGCCTCGATGGTGGTGTCCGGGAGGGTTTCGCCGGTGGCCAGCCAGTGCTCGGCGCCGAGCTTGTAATCGGTAAGCTTGAGCTCCAGGTGCTCGGAGGCGGTGACGGCCTGCAGGACCTTCACGGCCTCCGCCGTCACCTCGGGGCCGATGCCGTCCCCGGCGATTACGGCAATGTCCATCACGGCAGTTTCATTCGATGCGCTCATGGATTCAGCCTAGCGAAACCATCCACATGATGGTCAACGTATCTCAAATAATGAGACGTGGCGCGTGTTGCCACTCCCCCGGCCGCCCATCATTTGATGGAGGCATAACCCTCCAGGGCCTCACGGCGGCTTTCCTGCAGGTCAACAATGGGCTCGGGGTACTCCGGGCTGGCGGCCTCCGTCACCCATCGGCCAACGTATTTTCCCTCGGGATCAAACTTCTTGGCCTGGGTCAGCGGGTTGAAGATGCGGAAGAAGGGCGAGGCGTCGGCACCGGAACCTGCCACCCACTGCCAGTTGGCCGGATTGGAGGCTGCGTCGGCATCCACGAGCGTGTCCCAAAACCACTGCTCCCCCGCCCGCCAGTCAATGCCCAGGTTTTTGACCAAGAAACTGGCGGCAACCATGCGGACGCGGTTGTGCATGGAGCCGGTATGCCACAACTCGCGCTGTCCGGCGTCCACCAGCGGGATCCCGGTTTGCCCCCGCTGCCACGCAACCAGCTGATCGGAGCCCTCGTGGCCGGGTTGGCGCCACGGAAAGTCGTTGAACTTCGCCCGCAGGTTGGCGGTGGCCATATCCGGGTGATGGAAAAGCTGGTGCCAGCAAAATTCACGCCAGCCCAGCTCGGAGGCAAAGACGGCAGGGCCATTGCTTCCGGCCTGCTCCCGACGGGTTTCGGCGAGCGCAGCCCATACCTGAAACGGGCTGAGCTGTCCCCATCGCAAATACGGAGACAGGCGGCTGGTTCCCTTGCAGTCCGGCCGGTCCCGCGCGTCGGAATACTCCGCCACCCGGTCCGCAAGGAAGCCGTTCAGCAACTCATGGCCAGCAGCAACGGTGGGGGTCCAGCTTTCGCGCAGACCCCCTGCCCAGTCGGGGGCTTGCGGCAGGAGCTCCCAGCTATCCAACTCGTCGCTGTCCGGCAGCTTCCCCTCGAAGCCGTGTCCCGCGGCCGGCGCATCCAGCGGCGCCCGGAAATCCTGGGCTGAAACTGCACGCCAAAATGGCGTGAAGACCTGGTAGGGATTCCCCGCCCCGGTCGTGACCTGCCAGGGCTCATGCAGGAGATTGGCCTGGAAACTTTCGTCGTGGAGGCCGTTGTCCCGCGCCCAGGACTTCAGTTCCGCGTCGACGCTCCGTTCCGGTCCTCCATAGCGGCGGTTCCAATACAAGGCACAGGCCCCCACCTCGGCGGCCAGCGCCGACACCACCTCAGCTCCGGGTCCGCGGCGCAGGACCAGCTGGATGCCCAGGGCGTCCAGTTCGCTGCGGAGGTCAACCAATGCGTGGTGCAGCCACCATTTGGCGGCCCCGCCCAGGGCCCTGATGCCCGGCGACACCTCGTCCAGGACGTAGAGTCCCACGGCGGCACCGTCCGTTGCGGCAGCCAGCAGGGCAGGATTGTCTGCCACGCGCAGGTCATCACGGAACCAAATGACGGAGACATTCATCGGTGGCCTTTCTGTCGTTCGATCTAAGAAAAATCCAGCACCGTCCCGGCCAGGGGCAGCCCACAGGCCCGACGGTCGCTGCGGGGAAAAGTTGCTGCAATCCCATCGTATTCCGACAGCAGGCCGGGATCTCCCCCCAGGGCAGGATGCCTGCGAGCGCGGCGGCGCCTAGAGTTGGACGTGTGATCATGCATTCCATCTACGACTGGTTCCGCCGGCACCGTTTCGCCGTGGACTTCGTCCTCATGGCGGTGCTGTGGCTCATGGTGGTGCCGTTCAGCCTGTCCACGATGACTCCGGGACTGGACAGCACCGCCTCCACCGTTGCCGCCCTGTTCTTCAGCACCGCCCTCGTGGTCCCCCTCGCCTGGCGCCGCACCCGCACCGTCACGGCCGGTTTCATCATCGCCGCCGTGGCCATCCTGCAATGGGCATTGAATGTGCTGCCCATGCCGGCCGAGATTGCTGTTCCCCTGGTCGTCTATGCCCTGGCCGCCTTCGGCCCCCGCTGGGCAAGCCTTGGCGGACTGGCCCTGGCGCTGCTGGGCGCCATCATGATGGTCACCCGATATTTTTACGACCTCACGACTTTGTCGCTCGGCGACATTCCCCAGGGCATTGCCCTGGTGCTCATGGTCTGGGTCCTGGTCTTGTTCAGCTGGACCGCCGGCGACCTCACCCGCACGAAGCGGCTGCGGGGCCAGGCCCTCGAGGACCGCGCCCACCGCCTGGAAATCGAGGCCCAGCACGAACGTGATCTCGCCGCCAGTGACGAACGCGCCCACATTGCCCGCGAAATGCACGACATCGTGGCCCACTCCCTTTCCGTCATCATCACCCAAGCCGACGGCGCCCGGTACGCCGCGGTGGCCAACCCGGAGATCGCACCCGAAACGCTGGCTACAATCGCCGCCACGGGCCGCTCGTCCCTGCAGGAGATGCGCCGCCTGTTGGGCGTGCTGCGCGGCGACGGCGAGGCGTCCACCCGCCCCCTGCCCGGCCTGGGCGATCTGGACGAACTGTTGCTCGGCATCCGCGCCGCCGGCCTGCCCGTGGACTTCGCCGTCACGGGCGAGGCCAGGCGCCAGCTCCCGCCCGGCGCCGAACTCACCGCGTACCGGGCCGTCCAGGAGGGCCTGACGAACGTCATGAAGCATGCCGGGCCCAACGTTCAGGCCGCCGTCAACCTCACCTGGAACGCCCGGGGCCTGGAAGTGGCCGTGCGCGACGACGGCCGCGGCGCCACCGTGGGCCTCTCGACTCAGGCCCCTTCCCACACGCCGCTCACCAACACAGCACCCTCGAGCCCGGCACACTCACACCCGGCCTCTTCGACGGCGGCTCACCCCACCGTTCCGCTGTCCCCGGCGCGGGCACCCCAGCCCGTCAGCGCGGGGACGCCCGGTTCCATCGCACCCGGCCCACCCGCTCCTCCCGGTTCACCCCCCGGCGGCCCTCCCGGCTCAAACCCAAGCACCCCGTCCCTGGGTATCCCCAGCACCCCAAGCACAGCTTCCCGGGGTGCCGGCGGAAGGATCGACGTCGTCCCTTCCCATGGCAACCGGCACACTGCTGCCGCTTCGCCCAAGGGCAAGGCGGCGGATGCCGGCGCTGCACCGTCCGCCGGGGCCGCCGGAAACGGTTTGCGCGGCATGGCAGAACGCGTCAAGCTTTACGATGGCACCCTGGCGGCCGGACCCCTGGTCGGCGGCGGCTTCGGAGTCACGGCCTTCATCCCCTACACGGAGAACTAAACACATGACACCTTCCTCGCCCATTCGGGTTGCCCTCGTGGACGATCAGCAGCTGGTCCGCTCCGGGCTGGGCATGCTGATCAATTCCCAGCCGGACCTAAACGTTGTGCTGCAGGCGGGCAATGGGATTGAGGCGTTGCGGGGGCTCTCGGCGACGGCGGCCGACGTGATCCTCATGGACGTGCGGATGCCGGGCATGGACGGGCTTGAAACCACGCGGAAGTTGATGGAGCGAACCAAGGCTGCACCGGCGGGGTCGTGGCTGGCAGAGCTGAAGATCGTGGTGCTGACGACCTTTGACCTGGACGAGTATGCGCTGGCCGCCATCCAGGCCGGGGCCAGCGGCTTCCTGCTCAAGGACGCTCCGCCCGAGGAACTGCTCGGCGCGATCAGGACCGTCTTTGCCGGCGACGCCGTGATCGCCCCGTCGACCACGCGCCGGTTGCTGGACCATGTGGCACCCATGCTCTCCGCACCCAGCCCCGCCAATGACGCCAACGCTGTTGCCGTCGCGAGCCTGACCGCACGGGAGCACGAGGTGTTTGTGCTGATTGCCAACGGGCTGTCGAACCCGGAGATCGCCGTGCAGCTGTTTGTCTCCGAGGCGACGGTCAAGACCCATGTGGGGCACATTCTGGCCAAGCTCAACGCCCGCGACCGCGTCCAAGTGGTTGTCATCGCCTATGAGACGGGCATCGTCTCGCCGCGGTAGCTGCCCCCGGCTGTTTCGAACGCTCCTGCAGGAGAGGGGCTTAATTTGCGAACGCTCCTGCAGCTAGAGTGCAGGAGCGTTCGCAAAACAACTGCCAAGTCTGATGGAGCGTTTATAGCGGGGGTCAGCCCTTCACCGCTCCCGCGGTCAGGCCCTGCACGATGAACTTGCTGGCGAAGGCAAAGATCACCAGGGTCGGCACCACTGTCAGCACGGCCGCCGCTGACATGGAACCCCAGTCGATGTTGAAGCTGGAAATGAAGCCGGCCAGAGCGGTGGGGATGGTCTTGTTTTCGTCGCTGTTCATCAAGGTCACCGACAGGAACAGCTCGTTCCAGCAGTTGACGAAGTTGAAGATGAAGCTGGCGGCGATGCCCGGCATCATGACCGGCACGAGCACCCGGAACAGCGCGCTCAGGCGGGAGCAGCCGTCGATCATGGCGGCCTCCTCCAGGGCGTCCGGCACGTTTTCAAAGAAGCCGCGGAGCATGATGGTGCAAAACGGGATGCAGATGGCGATGTAGACCAGGATCAAGCCCGTCTTGGAATCCACGAGATCGAAGTTGGTCATCATCATGTACAGCGGGCCCAGGGCAATGAAGCCGGGAATCATCTGGGTCAGCAGGAACGCCGCCATGACGGCACCGCGGCCGGCAAATTGGAAGCGGGCCAGGACGTAGGCGGAGAGCAGGGAGATCAGCGTTGCCACGGTCGCGGCAACTGTTGCCACGACCAGGCTGTTGATCATGTACTGGCCAAAGTCGGACTTGGTGAACAAGCCAATGTAGTTCTCAAAGGAGATCTCGCTGGGCCAGTAATCCAGCGGCAATGAATAGATGGCCCCGGGGGCCTTGAGGGACGTGACGACGATCCAGTACAGCGGGAAGATCGTCACGATCAGGCACATGGCAAGGAAAACGATCTTGCCAACACGTCCGAAGATGCTTTGCTTGTCGATCATCGGTTGGCCTTTCGGGGGCGCATGGCCATCAGGTAGAAGACTGCGAACAGCATCAAGGTGAACACCACTATCAGGCCAAGGGCGGAGGCCTGGCCGTAATCGCCTTCCTGGGTAATTTTGATCATGTACGTGGTGATGATATGGGTCTGGTCGGCGGGACCGCCGCCGGTCATGGCCCAGATGATGTCCGGGAAGTTGAATATCCAGATGACGCGCAAGAGGATGGTCAGGCCCAGTGTCACGGCGATGGCCGGCAGGGTGATGCTGAACAGTGTCCGCGCCTTGCCTGCCCCGTCCAGCGCAGCAGCCTCATACATGTCCTCGGACACCGATTGGAGCGCAGCCAGGATCATGATGGCGAAGAACGTCACGCCATACCAAATATTGGCAATGATGATCGCAGTCATGGCAAAACCCGGTTCGGCCAGCCACGGGATGGGTCCGTCAATGATGCCTGCCTTCATGAGCAGATCATTGACCACGCCAAATTCGGCATTGAACATCCAGCGGAACAACATGCCGATGAGGAAGCCGGAAACGGCCCAGGGGAAAAAGATGAACGCCTGGTACCCGCTGCGGAACTTGAACTTGCGTTTCAGGAACAACGCCAGCGCAAAGCCAATGACGACCTGCGGAACCAGTGAGCCGACAACCCACACAACTGTGTTGCGGACAATGGTGCCAAACTCCGGATTTTCAAACAGTTTCTGGAAGTTCCCCCAACCAATCCACGAGGTGTCGGAAAGGTCGTTCAGGTTCCAGTTGCGGAACGCCATTTGGCTGCCGGAAATCATGGGGTAGTACGTAAAGATGGCCACAAAGATGGCTGCCGGCGCCATGAACGCCGCCAGCGTCCAGGCCGTTCGGGAGTTGAAGCGCTTCTTCCTGCGAAATTCGGTGTGCGGTTCCGGTGGTGCGCCGGCCGGCTTGCGCCCGCGCACCACCTCCTGCTCAGCTTTGAGTGCCACGAGTGACTAGCCCGCCATCTTTTCGGTCCAGTAGCTGTCCCAGCTGGCCAACAGTTCCTTGGTGGTCATCTTGCCGGTCAGCACGCGCTGCAGTTCGCCGTCGGACTTCTTGATCCATTCGGTCCACCAGGACACTCCGCGGGGCTGCACTGCTGAAATGTAGGTGTCGGGGTTCTCCGTCATCGTGACATAGGCAGCCCACGGGCCGGTGCTGTAGAACGGATCGTCGGCGGCAGATTTGAGGATCGGCACCAGGGAGTTGTCCTTGCTGAACTGTGTGGCCGGTTCGCCCTGGGACAGGTACTTGATGAGCTTGACGGCCTCGGGCTTGGCGGTGCTGGACTCGGCGATGCCCCAGCCGGCGGTTGCCACCGGCTGGATGGCCTTGCCCGTGGGCCCTGTCAGCAGGGGTGCGACACTCCACTGGTCATCCTTGATGGACTTGGATTCCTTGATGGTGGCAATAACCTCGGGATCCTGGAGCAGGAACGCCGTGGAACCGTTGCTGAACCCCTGCACCATTTCCGGGTAGCCCCACGCAACCGACGACGGCGGCGAGCCCTTCTTGAAGATCTCCAGGTAGTCATCCATCGCCTGCTGTGCCTCCGGAGCGGAGAAGATGGTCTTGCCGTTGCTGAGCTTGAAGGCGTTTTCCTTGTCAACCTGATCCGCGGTGTAGGCCTCGATCACGGCGACGGCGTTGGAGTTGGCGTTGGGGCCGCCGCGGAATGCGTAGCCAAACTTGTTGGCATCGGGGTCATTGAGCTTTTCCGACTGTTCCAGGAGGTCCTGCCAGCTGGCGGGCGGACCGGAGAAGCCCGCATCCTTGACCAGGTCAGTGCGGTAGAACAGCGAAAGTCCGTAGAAGCCGTACGGGATGTAGTATGTCTTGTCGTCCTGCTTGGAGTAGTTGACCGCATTGTCGGTCAGGTTCTCCCAACCATCCCAGTCTTTCAGGTCGGCAGTCATGTCATAGAGCCAGTTGTTGGCCCCGAACGATCCCACCGTGATGTCACGGGCTTCAACAACGTCGATCCCCTTGCCCGACTGCAGCATCTGCTGAATCTTCTGGTCGGCCGAGTCCGTCGGCGGGGAAATCAAGTCAACCTTGATGGTGGGATTCTCCTTTTCGAATCCCTCCAGCAGTGCCTTCAAGGTGTCGGTGCGGGTGGGATTGGTCAGGCTCTCCACCATTTTGAGGGTGACGGTGCCGTCGGCGGAGGTGTTGCCCCCGCCGCCGCCACAACCCGAGAGGGCCAGAACTGCGGCAACGCCCAAGGCGGTGATGGCTGTTAACTTCTTTTTCATGGAAGGCCTTTCATAATGTGTGGAAGCGGTCATTTTCTAGCGCAGCCGGGCCAGCCGGAGCAACTCCGGAACAGCCCGTTCTGCGAATGCCTCAAATTCCCGGGCCGTGTTGTAGGCATGGGTGGACAGGCGCAGATAGCCTGCCCCGCCAAAAGTGGTGATGGCAGTTTCAAAATTCAGCATGTCTGAAATCCAGGCCCGCACGGCGTGGGAATCCTCGTGCGTCGTTGCCAAACCCTTGGGAAGCCGGATCAGGCGCAACTGCCCCACCGGCATTCCGACGTCGACCGCGGCATCCTCCCCCGTCGCTGCCGAGAAGGCGTCCTGAATAACCGCTGCGCCGTAATCTGCCAATGTGCGGGAGTAGCGCCGGACCTCGTCCCAGCCATAGCGGGTTTCGATGGTGTCAAAGGAAGTTTTGGCTGCCATCCAGGAGGTGATGTCCTGGGTGCCCACGTGGTCAAAGCTCTCCGGGAACTCATGTGGGAAGCCCCAGGAATCGATCAACGGATGCAGGTGCTTGCGCAGCGGGCCTCGGGCAACCACGGCGGCCGTGCCACGCGGGGCGCAGGCAAATTTGTGCAGATTGCCCACCCAAAATCCCTCAAAGTCAGGCACAGGGGCAGCCTCGGCGCCGGGTGCGTGGGCACCGTCAACCAACACCGGGATGCCCAGCTCCCTGGCTGCCTGGGCGATCTCCAGCACCGGCAGGCTGCGCGCCGTGGCTGAGGTGATCTGGTCGATCACGATCAACGCGGTGCGCTCCGTCACCTGCGCCATGACCAGCTCGCAGCTCAGTGCCGCGTCGGCATCCAGGGGCACGACGGCGACCCGCACCTCCCCGCTGCATTCGCGGGCCACGCGGCGGGCACCTTCCAAAACGGCCCCATAGGCGTGGTCGGTGGTGACAATGTCGGCACCCCTGGAGAAGGTCAGCGAGTTATAGACGACGCTGACGCCGGCGCTGGCGTTGGGAACCAACGCCATGTCATTGGCGTCCACCCGTAAGAAGGCCGCGATCTCGGCACGGGTTCCGGCCAAGGCTGCTGCCTGCCCCATGAACCAGGTGCAGGGATTTGCATCCATCTTGGCCTTCAACAGAAATTGATGTTCCTGGGCAACTCGAGGCACGGCGCCGTAGGAGCCGTGATTGAGGTGGACCTTGTCAGCGGTCAGGGACCAATCTGACGTTGCAGGCTGCCCGTCGGGGGTCAGCAGGGCATTCGGGGCGGTGATGAGAGTGGAGGCCACGGAGTTCTTTCTGTTGGTGGCAGGTAGTGAATGCTCAGTAAGCTATCTCACATTTGGGGTGAAGACAAGAGGTGAGTCGGAGAATTTGTCTGATGACTTAGTAAAACAGGTCGATGTTTCCGCGTTGTTACGGCCAAATGTCAAAAAGAGATAGGAGGACTTGAACAACACGTATGATGAATATGTCCAAGAGGACGTGAACGGGCAACAGCTACCGAGGAGACCGCTGATGAGTGCAGTGGAGACCGCCATGCAGGGCCTGCGTGCCAAGATTGCCTCCGGAGAGTTGGCCCCGGGACAGAAATGCCCGCCGGAAGGGGAACTCGCCGTTCAGCTGGGCGTCTCCAGAAGCTCCCTGCGCGAGGCCATCCGGGCCATGTCGGCGTTGGGCGTCATGGAGGCGCGGCACGGGTCCGGAACCTATGTTTCCTCCCTGGAACCGGCCGAAATCCTCAAGGGCTTCGCACTGCTGGTGGACATCTTCCCGTTCGACAGCGTCCTTGAGCTCTTTGAGATACGGCGGGCCCTGGAGTCCCATGCAGCCGCCGGGGCCGCGGCAAAGTGCACGCCGGAACTGATGGCCGAATTGGACGAGCTGGCGGCCAAGATGGAGGCAACGGAAAATTCGGCCGACATCTCAGATTTGGATGCCCGCTTCCACGAGGCCATTTGCGAGGCTGGCGGAAATTCGACGCTGACCGGCCTCATGAGCCTCTTCCGTTCCAGGGGCCGGCACTTCAACATCTTTGACAGCGCTGAAGGTGCAACGGTGCGGGAAGTCAGCAACAAGGGCCACCGCGACATACTTGAGGCCATCCGCAACCGGGATCCTGCCTCGGCCGCCACCGCCACCGCCGGCCACATTGCCCAGTCGGAATTTTGGCTCAGAAAATTCAGGCCGGCACCCCAGGTGCTCGACTAGCCGATCCAGCCACGGCGGGGCCGGACTCAGCCCACGGTAGGAGGCGCCGGCGTCGAACATTCACGGCATATCCACCCATGCTCCGATCCGCCGCCCGGGCCCGCGGAAATAGGCTGGGACCATGACCATCACAACAGCACAAAATCAACGCACATTGGCGGTTCAGGCCCGCGGACTGCGCAAGATCTACGGCAAGGGCGAGACCGAGGTGACGGCGCTCAAGGGCGTTGACCTGGAGTTCCCGGCCGGACAATTCACCGCCATCATGGGCCCGTCGGGCTCCGGCAAGTCAACGCTCATGCACTGCCTGGCCGGGCTCGATTCCGTCACCGGCGGCACCATCCACCTCGGCGACACCGAGCTGACCTCGCTCAATGACAAGGCCCTGACGCAGCTGCGCCGCGACCGGATCGGCTTCGTGTTCCAGGCGTTCAACCTCGTGCCGACGCTCACCGCAGAAGCCAACATCACGCTGCCCGTGGCGCTGGCCGGCGGCACCGTGGACAAGGAATGGTTCACGTTCGTCACCTCAACCCTTGGCCTGACCGACAGGCTCAAGCACAAGCCGCACGAGCTCTCCGGCGGCCAGCAGCAGCGTGTGGCCGTGGCCCGCGCCCTGCTCACGCGCCCCGACGTCATCTTCGGCGACGAGCCCACGGGCAACCTGGATTCGCGCTCCGGCGCCGAGGTCCTGGGCATGCTGCGGCGCTCCTCCCGCGAAATGGGCCAGAGCATCATCATGGTCACGCACGACCCCGTGGCTGCCTCCTACGCCGACCGCGTGGTTTTGATGAACGACGGCGAACTGGTGGGCCAGCTGGAAAACCCCACCGCTGAATCTGTGCTGGCTTCGCTGGCCCAGCTGGGGGCCTGACATGTTGCAGGTAGCCCTGAGCCAACTGCGGACGCACTCGCGCCGCTTCATCGCCATCACCCTGGCCGTGCTGCTGGCGGTCGCGTTCCTGTCGGCCACCTTGATGGTCAACGCCTCCACCGGTGCGTCGCTGAAGGCCAGCATCGGCCAGGCCTACTCATCGGCTGACATGGTGGTCTCCCCAACCCGGGATCGGCCCCTAACCCAGTCCGACGCCGACAAGGTTGCAGCCTCCCCCGTTGCCGCCGAGTCCTACCCCCAGTTCTCGGCATACGCCGAGTCGGCCCTGGGCAAGGCCTCCGTCGGCGCCATGGTCCGGAGCATGCCGGCATTCCCGTCGCTGGAACCGGTCAAGCTGCTCTCCGGCGCGTGGCCCACCAGCGACAACGAGGTGGTGGTGGACACCGTCACCGCCGAACGCAACGACGTCACTGTGGGCAGCAAAACCACCCTGACGGGCGTGATCGCGGGCGTCGGAAGCGCGCCCGACGACGCTGCCACTGACGGGTCTGCCGCCGCATCCGCCGCACCCAGCCTGGACGCCACCGTCACCGGCATCATGGCCGCCTCCGCGGACCCCACGGCGCAGGGATCGGCCCAATTTGTGGGCACGCAGGCCGCCGTGCAAAAGCTCGGCGCCGCCGGGACAGCCCTGGACAGCATCACGGTGAACCTGGCACCGGGCACCTCAGTGGCCGATGCCAAGACGGCCCTTGCCGGCACCCTGGACAGGCCCGCCGACACCATCCTGACGGCCGATGAAAAAACCACCGAAATGGTTGCCAACTTTACCGGCGGACAGGACCAGTTGACCATTGTGCTGCTGGCCTTTGCCGGCGTGGCACTGCTCGTTGCCGCCCTGGTGGTTTCCAACACCTTCTCCGTGCTGGTGGCCCAGCGCACCCGGGAATTGGCGCTGTTGCGCTGTGTTGGTGCCAGCCGCAAACAGGTCCGGAACTCCGTCATGGTTGAGGCCCTGGTGGTTGGTTTCGTCGCTTCGGTGCTGGGCGTGCTTGCCGCCACCGGAACCATGGCCCTGGTGTTGAGCCTGCTGCGCCAGAACCCGGACTTTACGTTCGCCACCTTGGCGGTGCCGCCGTCGGCCATTATTGCCGGGCTGCTGGTGGGAACCCTGCTGACCGTCCTGGCCGCATTGGTGCCGGCCCGCGCCGCCACCGCAGTGGCGCCGCTCGCCGCGCTGCGCCCGGTTGACGACGCGTCGGTGCACAACGCCGGCGGCCGTGTTCGCCTGACCATCGGCGTAGTGCTCATCCTGGCCGGCGGTGTCGGGCTGGTGGTTGGCGGCCTGACGTCGAACCTGCTGCTTGCACTGCCCTCGGGTGCCGCATCCTTTGTCGGCTTCCTCATGGCGGCCACGTTGTTTGTCCCCAAGCTGGTCTCGCTGGCCGGCACGCTGGCCCGCCCGGCCGGGGTGCCCGGGAAGATGGCGGCAGCCAACGCCGTGCGCAATCCGCGCAGGACCACGGCGACGGCCTCCGCGCTGCTCATCGGCGTCACGCTCGTGACCATGATGATGACGGGTGCGGCCACGGCACGGAGCTCCTTCGACACCGCGCTCGACAGCAGCTACCCGGTGGATCTTGCGGTGCAGGGATCCCCGGGTGAGCAGGCCTTTTCCGAGGCTGACCTCGCCACAGCCGCGGCGCTTCCCGGCGTCGAGCACATCGCCCGGCTGGAGCTGGTGGGCATGGTGACGGCTGGGGACAACCAGCTGGCTGCGTACGGCATTTCCGACGCCGACGCCCTCTCGCTGCTGAAGAATCCGGCCAACCGTCCCACCCGGACGTCTGCTGTGCTTCCCAAGGACATGGCAGCCGCCAAGGCCAGCCTGGTCGCCGGCACGCAAACAACGAACCTGACGGCCACCGCCGCCACGAACTACGGCATGACTGCCTTGGTGTCGCTGGATGCGTTCCCGCCGTTGGCCGCCGATGATCCGGTCCGGCAGCAGACCGCTGCTCCCTTGTGGATCTCCGTGGACCCGTCCCTGGATGCCAACGCACTCATGGATCTGCGCACCGCTTTGGCAGGGGCGCTGCACGTTGACGACGCCCAGGTCGGCGGATCCGTGCTGGAAAAGGTCATGTTCAACCAGGTCATCGACATGCTGCTGCTGGTCGTTACCGGCTTGCTGGCCGTGGCCGTGTTCATTGCCTTGATCGGCGTGGCCAACACGCTCTCACTGTCGGTGCTGGAGCGGACCCGGGAGAACTCGCTGCTGCGGGCACTGGGCCTGACCCGAGGACAGCTGCGCGGCATGCTGGCCCTGGAAGCGGTGTTGATCGCCGGGGTCGCAGCCATCATCGGCTCGGTGCTGGGCTCGGTGTACGGCTGGGCCGGGGCACAATCGGCCCTCGGCACCTTTACCCAAGTCACGGCCGTGATCCCATGGGGCCAGATCCTCGCAGTGGTGTCCGTGGCTGCCGTTGCCGGGCTGCTCGCCTCCGTGGTGCCCGCCCACCGTGCGGCCAAGCTCTCCCCCGTGCAAGGCCTCGCGATGGACTGACTCTCAACGCATCCTCGAAAAGGGACGGCGTTTGCGTAAAAGGACGGTGGTCTGCCACCCGCTTTTTACGCAAGCGCCGTCCCTTTTGCGCGGCAGGGGCGTGCCACCGCGTGGGCCTGCGCCGTTGATTCCTCCACACCAGGATTGGCGCGTGAGTTGTGCACATTTACCGAGATGCCTCTTCCGCACGACGCTGTTGCGGTGAAAGCCTGTAGCGCATGGACACCCCACACTTGATCTTGCCGTCCGACCTCGAACGTGTCGGGCAGGACCGCCGCACCCTGGTTGCTCGGCGCAACAAGGGCGAACTCTTCAGGGTTCGCCGAGGGGCCTATGCCCTGTCGGCTGAATGGAAGGACCTGCACCCACTGCGGAAATATGGGCTTAGGGCACAGGCCCTGCAACTTGCAGCACGGCGCCAGCCAGTGTTTTCCCACGCCACGGCAGCGCTGCTGTGGGGGCTGTGGACAGTGGGAACACCGGGGCGGTTGCACACCATGACGGAAGTGACCACAGGCGGACGCAGCGAGAATGACGTGGTTCGCCATCGCGGGTCGCTGACGGAGGGCGTGGTCCGGTGCGGACCGTTCCTGCTCACGGACAAGCTCACCACGGTCATGCAACTGATTCTGAGCCTCGATTTCCCCTACGCGGTGGCCGTGTGTGATTCGAGCCTGCGGATTTCCGACCGCAAACACGCCTTCAATCGTTTCGGTCCCGCCGGAGACGAACCACTCACGCGTGAGCCGGTGTGGCAAAGCAACTACCCGCAAGGGCCGCCGTTGCTGCGCGAAGATCTGGTGTCAGCCGCCGAGGCGCTGCACAGCAAGTCCGCAAGGCTGAGGGCTCTGACCGTCATCCACTTCGCGTCGGCACTTTCAGGTTCCGCAGGTGAATCCCTCAGCCGCGCCAAGATGCACATGTTCGGCTTTCCAGCCCCGATTCTGCAAAAGAAGTTCGTCCTGCGCGACGGCAGCAACGCCTTGGTGGACTTCTGGTTTGAGGAACTGAACTTGGCCGGGGAGTTTGACGGCAAAGACAAGTACCTGCGTTCGGGTTGGGGCGGCGGTCTGTCTCTTCAGGACAGGATTTTGAAGGAGAAGGCCCGTGAGGACGATATTCGGGGCCAGGGTGTGCGGTTTGTCCGGTGGACTTGGGCCGAAATGATGAACAAGAACCGGTTCATCCATCTCCTTCGTCAGGCCGGGCTGCGCCAAAAGTAGTTCCGGACGCAGAAGAGCCGGTGTTTGCGGTTAAAGCGGGTGGTCTAACACCCGCCGAAACCGCAAACACCGGCCCTTTCCAAAAAAGCACCGGGGAAGAGGCAGTTAAGCCTCGGCGGCGGGTTCCTCGTACCTCGGGAAGATCGGTGCCGGGGCGGGCAGCACGGTTCCCGCGACCAGCGGCGTGGCGATGGCGGCGAACTGGCGGGCCGCGTCATCGGCGGAGGTGCCCTGGCCCAGCACGGAGAGCAGCTTCGCCGCAGCATCCGGCATGACCGGCTGAATCAGGATTGAAACCATGCGCAGCACTTCCAGCGTCACGTACAGGACCGTTTCCATGCGGGGCACGTCGGTCTTGCGCAGCACCCAAGGCGCCTGGTCGGCGAAGTAGGCGTTGGTGTCGCCCAGAACGTGCCAGATCTTCTCCAGCGAACCGTGGAAGTCCTGTGTCTGGTAGGCGTGCCGGGAGTGTTCCAGCAGCTCGCGGGCTGCGGCCAAGATCTCGTCATCAGCCTCAATGAACGCGCCCGGCGTCGGAACAACGCCCTCGCAGTTCTTGGCCACCATGGACAGCGACCGCTGTGCCAGGTTGCCCAAGTTGTTGGCCAAATCGGCGTTCATCCGGCCCACCACGGCGTCGTGGTTGTAGGAACCGTCGGCACCAAACGGGACCTCGCGCAGCAGGAAGAAGCGGACCTGGTCCAGGCCGTACTGGGCAACCCAGTCGGCCGGAGCCACAACGTTGCCCAGCGACTTGGACATCTTCACGCCATTGTTGTGCAGGAAGCCGTGGATCATGACGCGCTTGGGCAGCTCCAGCCCGGCGGACATGAGGAACGCCGGCCAGTACACAGCGTGGAAGCGGGAGATGTCCTTGCCGATGATGTGCACATCGGCCGGCCAGTATTTCTTGAAGGCTTCGGAGTCCACATCGGGGTAGCCCACGGCGGTCAGGTAGTTGGTGAGTGCGTCAACCCACACGTACATGACGTGCTTGTCGTTGCCGGGGACCGGGACGCCCCAGTCGAAGGTGGTGCGGCTGACGGAGAGGTCCTCGAGGCCGCCCTTGACGAAGCTGATGACCTCGTTGAAGCGGGTGCGGGGGGCACCGAATTCCGGCTCGGCCTCGTACAGCGCCAGCAGCTTGTCCTGGTAGTTGGAGAGGCGGAAGAAGTAGCTTTCCTCCTCGGTCCAGGTCAGTTCGGTGTCGGTGACCTTGGAGTAGCGCTTGCCGTCCTCGCGCAGTTCGGTCTCGTCCTCGCCGTAGTAGGCCTCGTCGCGGACCGAGTACCAGCCCTCGTACTTGCCCAGGTAGATGTCCCCGGCCGCTTCCATCTTCTGCCAGATGGCCTGCGACGCCGCATAGTGGTCGGCGTCCGTGGTGCGGATGAAGCGGTCGTAGCTGATGCCGAGGGCCGCGTGGGCTTCCTTGTAAATGGCGGCATTGCGGTCCACGAGTTCCTTGGGCGTGACGCCTTCGTTCTCGGCCGCCTGGGCAATTTTCATGCCGTGCTCATCGGTGCCCGTCACGAACATGACGTCGAAGCCGTCCAGGCGCTTGAAGCGTGCCATGGCGTCGGTGGCGATGTATTCGTAGGCATGCCCGATGTGCGGAACACCGTTCGGGTAGGTGATGGCTGTGGTGAGGTAGTAAGGCGTCTTGGCCGAGTCAGTAGATGTCACCCCACAAATTTACCGTGAACGCGGGCGAAACATCGATTCGTGTCTCAAAGCACGACGGCGGCACGCAGGTGAGAAGGAAAACTCACCCGGGTGCCGCCGTCGTATGTGGTGCGGAAGCGTCAGTCCTCCAGGTCGACCTCGCGGGCGACGGTGGCACCGATTTCGGTCTTGATGGCCTCGAGGAGGCTCTGCGGCACGGAGCTGTCGACCGTGATCAAGGCCAGCGCCTGGCCGCCTTCGGTGTGGCGGGCGACCTGCATGCCGGCGATGTTGACGTCGTTCTCGCCGAGGAGGCGGCCCAGTGCGCCGACGACGCCGGGACGGTCCACATAGGAGATCACCAGGAGGTGGTCGCTCATGGGGATTTCCAGCTCGTAGCCGTTGACGCCCACGATTTTCTGGATCTGCTTCGGACCGGTCAGGGTGCCTGAAACGGCGATCTGTGAATCGTCGGACAGTGCGCCGCGGATGGTCAGCACGTTGCGGTAGTCGGCTGATTCAAGGGTGGTGATCAGGTTGGTCTTGATGCCGCGCTGCTCGGCCAGAACCGGGGCGTTGACGTAGGAAACCTGCTCGGAAACGACGTCCTTGAAAACGCCCTTCAGTGCGGAGAGCTCAAGTGCCTTGACGTCGTGGGCGGCAATTTCACCGGCAACTTCGACGTCGATCTGGGTTACGGAGGCGTGACTCAGTGCGGTGAAGATGCGGCCCAGCTTCTCGATCAGCGGGATGCCGGGGCGCACGTCGGAGGCGATGACGCCGCCGGCAACGTTGACGGCATCGGGGACCAGCTCACCTGCGAGGGCCAGGCGCACCGACTTGGCGACGGAGACGCCGGCCTTTTCCTGGGCCTCGTCGGTGGAGGCGCCCAGGTGCGGGGTGGCGATGACGTTGTCGAGGCCGAGGAAGTCAACGTCGGTGGCGGGCTCCTTGACGAACACGTCAATCCCGGCACCGGCAATTTCGCCGTCGCGCAGGGCAATGTTCAGGGCTGCTTCGTCGATCAAGCCGCCGCGGGCCACGTTGATGACGTAGGCGCTCTTCTTCATCTTCGCAAACGCCTCGGTGCCGATCATGCCCAGGGTTTCCGGGGTGCGCGGCATGTGGATGGTGATGAAGTCGGACTGCTCCAGCAGCTCATCCAGCGAGAGCAGCTGCACGCCGAGGCTGGCGGCGCGGGCCGAGGTGACGTAGGGGTCGTAGGCAACGATCTCCATGCCGAAAGCCTTGGCGCGTTCGGTGATGAGGGCGCCGATGCGGCCCAGGCCGATGATGCCGAGCTTCTTTTCCAGCAGCTCGGTGCCGGTGTACTTGGAGCGCTTCCACTCGCCGTTTTTCAAGGCGGTGCTGGCGGCCGGAATATGGCGGGCCAGGGAGAGGATGTGACCGATGGTCAGTTCGGCGGCGGAGACGATGTTCGACGTCGGGGCGTTGACCACCATGACGCCGGCCTGCGTCGCAGCCTTGATGTCAACGTTGTCCAGCCCCACACCGGCACGTGCAATGACCTTCAAGTTCTTCGCTGCGGCAATGGCCTCGGCGTCGACCTGTGTTGCGGAGCGAACCAGGATCGCGTCAACGTCAACAATGGCGGACAGCAAGGCGGAACGGTCTGCGCCGTCGGCCTGGCGGATTTCAAAATCGGGCCCCAGGGCCTCAATTGTGGCGGGCGAAAGTTCCTCAGCGAGGAGTACTACTGGCTTGGTGGCTGTCACCGGTGACCTCTTTAGCTTGTCGATAGTGTTCTTGTGGGGATTTTGGTGATGGTTCTTGTGTTGTGATTTCAACAGAAAAGCCGGACTCCAGCTTATGGGAGTCCGGCTTCCCTGCCGTAACATTCAGCAGGATCAACGACGCAAGCGACGCAGATCACACCGCCGTGCAAAGCCCTGGGCCCGCACCCGAAGCACATGGGCGGGGTGGGGCCCCGCGCCCGAGGGACCCCAGTCGCGGCTCGCTCAGCGAGCCGATACGGGAGGGCGTGGGGACTAGCGGGCTACGGAGCCTTCGGTGTAGTCGTCGCTGTTGCTGACCCAGGAGAACAGTCCGCGCAGTTCGCGGCCGGTGGCCTCGATGGGGTGCTCTTCACCCTTCTTGCGCAGCGCCTTGAATTCAACGCCGCCGTTGTCCTGGTCCTCGATGAAGCGAGTTGCGAACGCACCGCTCTGGATGTCCGCGAGGACAGCCTTCATGTTTTCCTTCACCTCGGGGGTGATGACGCGCGGGCCGGAGACGTAGTCGCCGTACTCTGCGGTGTCGGAAACGCTCCAGCGCTGCTTGGCAATGCCGCCTTCCCACATGAGGTCAACGATGAGCTTGAGCTCGTGCAGCACCTCGAAGTAGGCGATTTCCGGCTTGTAGCCGGCTTCGGTCAGAACTTCAAAGCCGTACTGGACGAGCTGTGAGGTACCGCCACAGAGAACTGCCTGCTCGCCGAACAGGTCGGTTTCGGTCTCTTCGGTGAAGGTAGTCTCGATGACGCCGGCGCGGGTTCCGCCGATGCCCTTCGCGTAGGACAGGGCCAGGGCCTTGGCGCCGCCGGTGAAGTCCTGTTCGACGGCGATCAGGTCGGGGATGCCTCGGCCGGCTTCGAATTCGCGGCGGACGGTGTGGCCCGGTGCCTTCGGAGCAACAAGGGCAACGTCAACATCGGCCGGGGGCGTGATGTAGCCGAAGCGGATGTTGAAGCCGTGGCCGAAGAACAGCGCGTCGCCGGCCTTCAGGTTCGGTGCAATGTCCTCGGCGTAGACGAAACGCTGAACCTGATCCGGTGTGAGGATCATGATCAGGTCGGCTTCCTTCGTTGCATCTGCAACGCTAAGGACGCGCAGGCCCTCGGCCTCAGCCTTGGCGATGGACTTGGAGCCCGCCTTCAGGCCGACGCGAACGTCAACACCGGAATCGCGCAGGCTCAGTGCGTGCGCGTGGCCCTGGCTGCCGTAGCCAATGACGGCGACCTTGCGACCCTGGATGATGGAGAGGTCTGCATCGTCGTCGTAGAACATGTCAGTCACTGTGGAACTCCTTGAATGAATGGTGTGTGTAGCTGGTGGGGAAAAGTATTTCATGGTGGCCCATGGGGCCGGTGGCCTGCCGGGCCGGTGCGCTAGGAGGCGCGAAGGGCCCTGTCGCTCATGGAACGGGATCCCCGCCCAATGGCCAAGGTGCCTGATTGCACGATTTCCCGGATCCCAAAGGGTTCCAGGACATTCAGCAACGCTGCAAGCTTGTCCGCGTAGCCGGTGGCTTCGATGGTCAATGAGTCTGTGGACACATCAACCACTGAGGCCCTGAAGAGGTCTGCGGCCTGGGTTACCTGCAGTCTCGTGGCGGCATCCGCACGTACCTTGACCAGGATGTGGTCCCGTTGTACGGAATTCTCTGAAACAAGTTCAACGATCTTGATGACGTTGACCAGTTTATTCAGCTGTTTGGTGACTTGTTCAATCAAGTCACCGTCGGCGTCGACCACAACTGTCATGCGGGAGATTCCCACATTCTCGGTGGGGCCGACCGCGAGGGAGTTGATGTTGAAGGCGCGGCGGGCAAACATGCTTGCGACGCGGGTCAAAACACCGGGCTTGTCTTCAACCAGTACGGAAAGAGTATGTCGAGTCATGGTCAGTCCTCCTCGTCCCACACCGGGGTCATGTTCCTGGCAACTTGAATTTGATCATTGCTGACGCCCGAGGGCACCATCGGCCAGACCATGGAGTCAGGGCTGACAACAAAGTCAATGATGACGGGGCGGTCATTGATGGCCAGCGCGGCCTCAATGGTGGCGTCGATGTCCTCAACGCGTTCACAGCGCAGGCCGACACAGTCGTAGGCGTCCGCCATTTTCACAAAGTCCGGGACCCGGATGGAATTGTGGCCTGTGTTCAGGTCCGTGTTGGAGTAGCGGCTGTTGTAAAACAGCGTCTGCCACTGGCGGACCATCCCCAGGGATGAGTTGTTGATGATGGCAACTTTGATGGGGATGTTGTTGATGCGGCAGGTGGCCAGTTCCTGGTTGGTCATCTGGAAGCAGCCGTCACCGTCAATGGCCCATACAACGCGGTCGGGGTTGCCGACCTTTGCGCCCATTGCTGCCGGAACCGAGTACCCCATGGTTCCCGCACCGCCGGAGTTGAGCCAGGAGCGGGTGCGTTCGTACTTGATGAACTGGGCAGCCCACATCTGGTGCTGTCCAACGCCTGCCACATAGACGGCTTCGGGGCCGGTCAGGGCGCCGATGCGTGAGATGACACGCTGCGGGGACATGAGTCCGTCTTCCGGCTCGGTCCAGCCCAGCGGGTAAGTGTCCCGGAGATTGCCCAGGAACGCCCACCAATCCCCCAGGTCAGGGGTGCCGTTGGCCTCAAATTCAACCTTCAACGCAGCCGTCAGGTCGGGGATGATTTCCTTGACGGAACCCACGATCGGCACGTCGGCCGTGCGGTTCTTGGAAATCTCCGCCGGATCAATGTCGGCGTGAATGACCTTCGCGTGCGGTGCAAAACTGCTGAGCACGCCGGTGACACGGTCATCAAACCGCGCACCAAGGGTGATGAGCAGGTCGGACTGCTGCAGCGCCGTCACAGCCGAAACCGAGCCGTGCATGCCGGGCATGCCAACGTGCAGGTGGTGCGAGTCGGGGAAAACGCCGCGTGCCATCAGCGTGGTGACAACGGGTGCGCCGGTGAGCTCGGCCAGGACCATCAGTTCTTTGTCCGCGTTGGCCTTGACGACACCACCGCCGACGTACAGCACGGGCTTCTTGGCCGCGCCGATCAAGCGGGCGGCTTCACGCAGCTGCTTGGAGTGGCCGCGGAAGACGGGACGGTAGCCGGGCAGGTCGATGACGGGCGGCCAGGAGAACGTCATCGGGCCGACCTGGGCGTCCTTGGACACGTCCACCAGCACGGGGCCCGGGCGTCCTGTCGAGGCGAGGTGGAATGCCTCCGCCAGAACCCGGGGAAGCTCATTCGGGTCCGTTACCAGGTATGAATGCTTCGTGATCGGCATCGTGATGCCCACGATGTCGGCTTCCTGAAAGGCGTCGGTGCCAATCACCGAGCTGGAAACCTGGCCGGTGATGGCAACCAGCGGAACCGAGTCCATGTGCGCATCCATGATGGCCGTGACAAGGTTCGTTGCGCCGGGACCGGAGGTGGCGATGCACACGCCCACCTCGCCGGTGACCATGGCGTAGCCCTGGGCGGCGTGCCCGGCACCCTGCTCGTGGCGCACCAAAACGTGATTCAGGGACGAGGCCATGAGGGGGTCGTACGTGGGCAGGATCGCTCCACCGGGCAAACCGAAAATATCCTTGACACCCAGCTCCTCAAGCGACCGCACAAGCGCCTCGGAACCGCTCATCTGCACCGGCGCCACAACATTGTTGGGACCGACGACGTCGGAGGCTGGCTTTGAGGTGCTCACGGCACCAGAAGTGGTGCCACCTTGGGCACCGTGTCCGGAGGACTTGGCTGCCATCAGCGCTGGGCTGGCGGGCGTTCCTTTACTCATCGGTTCTTCCTTTGGGAAACTCATGCTCTGGGTGGTTCTAAAGTAGTTGCGCTTAATTCCGGGTGGTTCACGCAATGGTACGAGTTGCCGCTGGTGGTGGAAACAAAAAAACCCCTCAGCCCATAAGGCAGTCAGCGAGGGGTATGCACGTGGTGTGACATACTCTCATGCGAGTGTCACGGGACCAGTGGCCATGGGTGCGGCCACTTCGCGTCACGCGCTAGCTAATGACGACTACAAGATTTCGTTGCATGTCTGTAAGTCTCCCGTTTTGAGCTGTTAAGTGTCAAACAGGCCACACCGTGATCTCACTATGTGGACCCATAGTCCACCCTTTGGGCATCTTCGCCGATTTTCCTTGATTCGCGGCCATCGGCGCCGGTATCTGCAGCCCGTCAGCCGCAGTAGGCGCCGGTCGATGCGCTGTTGACGAGCTTGGCGTACTTGGCCAGGACGCCCGTGGTGAACTTGGCCGGCAGCGGCACCCAGCCGATCTTGCGGGACTCGAGTTCGGCGTCGTCAACCAGGAGGTCAAACGAGCGGGCCGCAATGTCGACGCGGATCTTGTCCCCGTCCCGCACAAAGGCGATGGGTCCGCCGTCGACCGCTTCCGGAGCCACGTGGCCAATGCACAGGCCGGTGGTGCCCCCGGAGAAGCGCCCGTCGGTGAGCAGGAGGACGTCCTTGCCCAGGCCGGCGCCCTTGATGGCCCCGGTGATGGCGAGCATTTCGCGCATGCCGGGGCCGCCCTTGGGACCTTCGTAGCGAATCACGACGACGTCGCCGGCGTGAATTTCGCCCCGGTCCAGGGCCTCGAGGGCGCCTTGCTCGCGTTCAAACACCCGGGCCGTGCCCTCAAAGACATCCAGGTCGAAGCCCGCACTCTTGACGACGGCACCCTCGGGGGCCATGGAGCCGTGCAGGATGGTGATGCCGCCGGTCTTGTGGATTGGGTTGTCAAGTGCCCGCAGGACCTTGCCGTCGGGGTCCGGCGGGTTGATTTCGGCCAAGTTCTCGGCAACTGTCTTGCCGGTGACGGTGAGAGCGTCGCCGTGGAGGAGTCCGGCGTCGAGCAGTGCCTTCATGATGACGGGCACGCCGCCGATCTTGTCGACGTCGAACATGACGTAGCGGCCGAAGGGCTTGAGGTCGCCCAGGTGCGGAATTTTGTCGCCGATGCGGTTGAAGTCGGCCAGCGTCAAATCGACCTGGGCTTCGCGGGCGATGGCGAGCAGGTGCAGCACGGCGTTGGTGGATCCGCCGAAGGCCATGGTGACGGCGATGGCGTTTTCAAAGGCCTTTTTGGTCATGATGTCGCGGGTGCGGATGCCCTTTTCCAGCAGGTGGACAACAGCCTCACCGGACTTGCGGGCGTACATGTCACGACGGCGGTCGGCGCTGGGCGGCGCGGCGGAGCCTGGCAGGGACATGCCGAGCGCCTCGCCGATGCAGGCCATGGTGTTGGCGGTGTACATGCCGCCGCAGGCGCCTTCGCCGGGGCAGATGGCGCGCTCGATTGAGTCAAGGTCCTTCACGCTCATCGTGCCGGCGGCGCAGGCACCGACGGCTTCGAAGGCGTCGATCAAGGTGACCTCCTTCTCCGTGCCGTCCTCCATTTTGGCGAAGCCGGGCATGATGGAGCCGGCGTAGAGGAACACGCTGGCAAGGTTCAGCCGGGCGGCGGCCATGAGCATGCCGGGCAGGGACTTGTCGCAGCCGGCCAGCAGCACGGAGCCATCCAGGCGTTCGGCCATCATGACGGTTTCCACCGAATCGGCGATGACTTCGCGCGACACGAGGGAGAAGTGCATGCCTTCGTGGCCCATGGAGATGCCGTCGGAGACCGAAATGGTGCCAAACTGCATGGGAAATCCGTCGGCCGCGAAGACGCCTTCCTTGGCGCCTTGGGCCAGCCGGTTCAGGGAGAGGTTGCAGGGCGTGATTTCGTTCCAGGAGCTGGCCACACCAATTTGCGGTTTCCTGAAGTCGTCATCCCCCATGCCGACGGCACGAAACATGCCACGTGCCGGGGCTGCGTGAATGCCGTCGGTGACAACCCTGCTGCGGGGTTTGATGTCCGGCTTGCCGTCGGCGGTACGGACGACGTCGTCTGCTGATTTGATGTCCTCGCTCATGAGCGCCAGTCTAGGGCTGAAGTGTGGACCGGGCTACTGTTTGGGGCCTGTTGCCTGCCACGTCCCTGAAATTTTTCTGGCCTGGAACCGCGATATTCCGCGGTTTCCCGCCGGAGTCGCTGTGATCCGCGCCTCAAAATGCGCGAAACCTGCCGTTTCGATTTCGCACTCGCCCAAAAACCCGGTAGAGTTTCATGTCGTTGCGAGGAACACGATGGCTACAAACCGAAGTGCGCTTCCGCAGTGAAAAGATGCACCCCTAGCTCAATTGGCAGAGCAATTGACTCTTAATCAATGGGTTTCCGGTTCAAGTCCGGAGGGGTGCACGGGTAAAGCCGCTCCAACACTGGTAACAACCGGTGTTGGTGCGGTTTTTTACTGCGAATAAAATGAATAAAAGGCACCCCTAGCTCAATTGGCAGAGCAATTGACTCTTAATCAATGGGTTTCCGGTTCAAGTCCGGAGGGGTGCACAGGGTAAAGACCGCTCCAACACTGGCAACAACCGGTGTTGGGGCGGTTTTTTGTTGCCCGGAGATGTGTGCGGGGGCGCAAACAC